>CALGTP010000351.1 GCA_937902105.1 uncultured Actinomycetes bacterium | reverse complement strand
CGCCCAACGGAGGGCCCGGGACCGTCACCATCGACGCTGCCACTTGGCATGCACTCTGGCGACACGATCGCGGTGGGCACACCGATCCGGCCACCAACCCGGCCGCGCTCTGTCGGCTTCTTGGGGCTTATCGGATTGCTTGCTGCCATCGTCTATGCCCTCCTGTTGGCTATTGAGTCGGCCGCTATGCAGTGGGTACGCACGGTTGCTCGGACCGCTTGGGATACAGTCCCGATTCTCGTCGTTGGACTGATGGGAGGATCGATGACGATACTCATTGTGGTACTCGCTCTCGCCGGACGGGCGAACGCACTACAACTGACCTCGCGTGTGAACACTCTCTCGACGCCCAAGTCCCTGCGCGTCATTGAGAAAGTCCACGCGATCACGAGCGAGCATATCTACCTCGGAGACACCAACGTCAAGATGCAGCGACCCAATGGGCTACACCTTGAACCCGGTCTCATCGAGGGCGACGGCAAGATATTCTGGACCGTTGACAGCGGTGCAACGGCGATATGCATCCCGGTCGAAGACGAATGGATGCTCGACCGTGTCACCGACGCACACCCCAACATCGGTGTGGAAGCGGCAGACGGTATTCAACTGGCAGTCAAAACCGTCGGCATCATCAACGAGGACGGACTGCTACCAGGAAAGATCGGGATCGAGACCTACGAGATCAAAGGAGGCCGCTGGGTGAAGAACGAGGAACCCAGCTACCCGACTATGAGCCGAGTACTCGTCACCCAAGGGCTCAAGCGAGGAACACGTCTCGCCGGCGTAGGGCCGCTCAAGAAAGACGGCCACTGGACGTACTTCAATGACGACAACTCCGCATCACTGGAGAATTGCCTCAGATTGAAGAACGGACGATACGCCCTGTTTACCAACGACCCCAAACACTACGAGGTCGTCTTCCGCGTTGCGCCCATGCCGGGCATCGAGGAGGCACGCATGTCGCGGGATACGCGACGGTCTTCGCTCGAAGTGCACGCGTCGCTCATGCACTGCAACTCGACCGCGATTCGCAACAGTCGCATTCACATCTCAGGCTTCAACCTCAATACGTTCTCCCTCGAAGCCTCAGCGTGCCACGGCTGCCGCCTTGGAAAAACAACGGCGCCGCCTCACCGCCACAGCACTGCCCCTTCGCGCGGTGGGACGAGGGTACCCCCAGGTACACACGGTACGCGCGCGCCGTCATCGACCGGATACACCTATTTCGGTCAGCGCGTCGATTCAGATATCTCTACGACCTTCCCGGCATCTTGGCCGCATGGATTCACAGCTACGATTGACTTCTGCGACCGATACTCGGCGGATGTCTTCTATTTCTTCCTCATACGCCGATCAGGGAGCGAAGTCGCTGGCGCGGCCCATGAATTTGTCCGACGTCACAAAGGAAAATTGCCTGATGGAACTGTCGGACGATGGCACGTCGATAATGACTTATCTTTTGCCGGGCCGGACGTCGACAGCTTTGCGACTGAGCTCGTCGAGAACATCACTGCCCGAGTACCGTACGACGCCAACACCAACCCGGTTGCTGAACGTCAACTCGGAACGGTCAAGATGGCCGTCAAGGCTGCGCTCGCTTATGCTGGAGCCCCGGAGGTTCTATGGCCGTGGGCCGTCTCCCAGTACGAACACGTGCGGCATTTCATCAGTACGGAGGCGCTCCACCCGCCCATGTCGCCGTACGCCTTTGCGCACCCCGACAGTGGTCCTGCTGACATGAGCTGGGCGAAACCGCTGTTCTGCGACGTCACAGTCCATCTTCCCTCGCGAGATTCGCAGGGTAAACTCGCCTACACCGGCAGTGATGGCTGCTACCTCGGAAGAGATTTCAAACGAAATGCTGACTACGTGTACCTGCCGAAACAGGGCCGCATCTCCTCTTTTACTGTCACGGACTGGCGCCCACACTCATTCGTCGCCTGCAAGGGTATCACCGCGGATACGCCCGTTGAATACCGCGAGCCGCAGGATCTCCGAATGTCGCCGATGACAGCTGCCCTCGTGCCCAAGCACCTCACCGCCGGACGGCCACGTTCTGCTCTCGTTCTCTCTTCGTCGGCGGACAAGGAGGGAGCACTCGTGCAGAACAAGGAGGGAGCCGTGCACCCCAAGGAGGGAGCGGAGCAAAGCGTGCCGCACAAGGAGGGAGTGGGCGACGACAACGCGTCCATTATTGAGCAAGGTATACTTGCTCTTCAATCCTCCGGCGAAGAACAATTTGTGCAACACGCTGTGCAGGCGTTTCAGACAAGCGCAATCGAAGCGGCACAAGACTCCCGCGAACCCGAGGCGGATCTAGAGATCGAGCTCGTGGGCACCGAGTCTGCAAAACAAGTGGGACTACTATCGTCCAACGTCTTGAAGATCGCCTCAGTAGCGGACGCTATGGCTTCGCCCTACTGGGAACTCATCCGATCGAATATGGAAGACGAGATTGCTGGCAAGATCGCCAACAAATTTGCGACCGTGGTCAAGAGAGAACCAGGGATGCACGTCATGAAAGTCAAATGGGTAATTACCATCGCACTCAACGACGACGGTAGCATCAAGAAAGTCAAAGCTCGTCTCGTCGGTTGTGGCTACTCGCAGAAAGCAAAAGTCGACTACGACGAAGTCTATGCGCACTCTCTTCCCGCCGTGTGCTTTCGCCTATTTGTATCAATATTGGCCGATGAAGACCTTGAATCTGACCAGATCGATGCTATCAAGGCTTTCACCCAAGCCGATCTCGACCGTGACCTGTACTGCAACATGCCCGAAGGATTCTCAATACCGGGACACGTGCTTCACTTGCACAAGTGCCTGGAGGGCGTCAAACAGGGAGCACATCTATGGTACAAGAAGAACAAGTGGGCCATGAACAAATGCGGTCTATTCAGCGACATGGCTGAGCCTAACTTGTACATACACGAATCGCTGCAGATCATCGCGGCGGTAGTGACCGACGATGTCGGGGTGGGATTCCACCACAGCGTGCGCACGGAATATCTGGCGATCCGCAACGAGTACGCGAAGTTGATCAACATTGACTCACCTGGACCAGACCTGACTCGACCGCTGACCGTGTTCACTGGCTGCGAGCTCACTCGGGACAGGCAGGCGAGGACCATCACTGTGACTATGCGAAACTATACCCAAAAGCTCGCTGTCCGATACAAGGGAAAGTTCACCCTCAACGATCTGCCCTACGCCGCGTCTAAGGCGAAAAGGGAGGAGTTCGAAGCGTTCAAGCCTAGTACATAATAGGGGGGGGTACTGTAACGCCTCGGATCCACTCGCAGTTGACCTACCCGGCGGCCAGGGCCCGCTTTAGACCTCCCCTGAGGAGGGCGGGTGGTTCCCTGGAGGGCGGGGGCTCTCCCGCTGCCTCACATGAGGCGGTTAGATTTTCCGGCGGGTGGGTGAGGGCCCGCTTCGAACCCCTGCCTATCTCAGGGGGCGC
>CALGTP010000350.1 GCA_937902105.1 uncultured Actinomycetes bacterium | reverse complement strand
GACTGGTTCCGTGCCGTCAACTTTTTTCTTCGGCGGTGGCACTCCGATGGAAACCGAGGCCTCTGCCCACTCTGGCCAACGACGACGACTGACAATGCTCAAGGTACGCAGCAACTTCATCGCCACTTCGTCTTCTTGAGCGGGTCGTGACTCGATGACGCCATCAGCAATCATACGGTTGATGACTTCTTCGCCCAACTCGGTGCGCACGATGGTAAGCGTCCAGTCATTGTCCTTACCGATACCGCCCGTGGAAATATCTGCGTGTTCGGCAGCGAAGTCTGGGCAACTCTTGCAACCTTGGCGCGTCCATTGGTGACATTCCTTGAGATTGATTTCGTGGAATGAACCATCCTTCATCCAAATCTGGAAAGCACCTTTGATGTTCATCTTCACCATGTCTTGTTTCTTTAAGCCATATTTGGCTTCAAAGAGTTCGACAAAAATGGCATCGTCAAAGGTTTTCGAACAGAGTAAACCAATGTTGAACAAAAATGGCTTACCGACTTTTCCTGCTTTGCGATCCCACATCACTGCTGGCGATGAAGTTTGGCACCCCATGCCGACAAGTGCGAGTCGTGAAAGTCCTTGCTCTTTGGCTTCACGCAAAGCCAACGGATTAGCGCAATAGGTATAACGCGAACCAGCAGTAGCTAAAACTTCTTCTTTATTGCGAGCTAAAACTGGTTTTGCTTTCCATGCGTCATCGGGCTCAACGCCACTGACGAGAGCCGCTTCGATGTAGTCGTTATCCATCAACCAAATCAGCATCGCCGAAACAAAACCACCGTCTTGGCCTTTTTCATGTTGCGCTTTGTCGGTTGCACGTGTCAACAATAACTGGCGCCAAATTCCCGACATTTCTTCGGGCTCACGTGTGCGACCAAAGAGGTGAGTGTCAGCAGATTCTTCCCATTTACGAAAACGTGGGCAGGCGCGGGTACAGGTCGTGCAACCTTTTTCACCGTGGATGCAATTGTCTAGACCAAGTTCTTCTTCAATATGGAAGGGGATGTACTTACCCTCTTCGTGCTCGTAGCCGATGACATCATGCGGGCAGGTGACAACGCAGCCGGCACACCCAGTGCACAGACCAGTGGTGATGACCTCCTCGTAGAGTTCTTTCCATTGGTGTGTCCAACGTTCGGCTTTTACGGGTGCGGACTCAGTAACAGTCATGGCTTCTAATCTACGCTGAGAGGTGGTCAGGATGGGTAGCCGAAACGGCAACTAATGACCGAAGAGTGATCGGAGAAGAGTATGGGAATGATTGGCGAACGGGTACTACGTACTGAAGATCCAGATTTGGTGATGGGCCGCGGCACATTTATTGACAACCTCGCATTGCCAGGTGCAACCCATGTGGTTTATGTCCGTTCGGCAATGGCCCATGCGCGTATCCGTGGCATCGACATTTCAGTGGCTCGGGCCATGCCTGGGGTACTCGGAGTCTTTACTCACGCCGATGTAGTCGCCGACGGATTGGGCCCACTGCCGATGGATATGCCGTTGTTGCCTGCCGATATTCGCCGACCCGCCTTAGCCGACGGGACCGTTCGTTTCGTCGGCGAATTGATTGCTGCAGTGGTCGCTGAGTCTCGTGCACTCGCCGTTGATGCTGCCGAAGCGGTCTATGTAGATTACGACGCACTTCCAGCAGTCGTTGACCCTGAAGAGGCACTCACGAGTGATGTGTTGTTGTTCCCTGAACACGCCAGCAATGTGGTCGTGGAACTATCGGCTGGCAAAGAGGTTGATTTCAGTAGTTGTGAAGTGATTGTTGAAACACGAATTGTGAATCGCCGTATTGCCCCGAGCCCACTCGAGGGTCGTGTTAGCGCAAGCCGTTGGGAGGAAGCGGGGCCCGACGGCATTCGACGCCTCACTCATTGGCAGGCTTGCCAGGGAGCACACCCAATTCGCAATCAACTCTGCGCATTTTACGAACTTCCACCTGAACAGATTCGGGTGATTACTCCTGACGTTGGTGGAGGTTTCGGTGCCAAGGCATTTTTCTATCCTGAGGATTTATTGTTGCCGTGGTTAGCCAAGCGCGTTAATCGTCCTGTGCGCTACACCGAAAGTCGTACTGAAAGTATGAACGGTCTCGGACACGGTCGTGGGCAAATTCAAGATGTGCGTATTGGCGGAAATCGCGACGGCAAGATTACCGCTTACGAGATGAGGGTGATCCAAGAGTCTGGTGCGTACCCGCGCTTTGGAGCCTTCCTTCCGTTCATGACTGGACGTATGTTGACGGGCACGTATCACATACCCAACGCGTCGATGAAGTCGCAATCAGTGGTGACAAATACCGTGCCAACATTGGCTTATCGTGGTGCTGGTCGCCCTGAAGCCGCAGCAGCGATTGAGCGTGCTGTTGATATGTTCGCTGCCGAAATTAGTATGGATCCTGCAGAGGTTCGACGACGCAATCTCGTGGCTCAGGACCAATTTCCTTATACCAATGGGACGGGCACGGTATACGACAGTGGTGATTATCCGGGCGCTATGGAAAAGTTGCTCGTTGTTTCGCGCTACGACGAATTGCGTGCTGAACAGCAGACTCGCCGTGAGAGTGGAGCGAGCGTGCAACTCGGACTCGGGCTCGCTGTATATGTCGAGATCACCGCCATGTCGGGTGGTGCCGAACTTGGCATTGTTGAAGTGATGAGTGGTGCCGATGGTGCTGTGCGTGCCCAAGTGATCACGGGTACGACGCCATATGGACAAGGTCACCGCACAACATGGGCGATGTTGGTGAGCGATCGCCTTGGCATTCCCTTCGAGAACATTACGGTGATTCACGGCGATACCGACTTGGTCCGCAGTGGTGAAATCACTGGTGGATCGCGCTCGGTACAAATCGGTGGTACCAATGTGTGGCGCGCTGCTGGAGTTGTTGCCGACAAAGCCCGACAGATTGCTGCGCGGCTCTTAGAGGCATCGGTTGAAGACATCGTTCTTGAAGACGGACGTTTTCATGTTGCTGGCACACCGTCTGTCACGCGTTCGTGGACGGACGTGATCGCTACAGCAATGGCTATGGGAGAACGTTTGGATGGTGAAGGTGATTTTACTCAAGCATCTGGCACATTCCCAAGTGGTGCGCACCTCGCAGTAGTGGAAGTAGATATTGAGACTGGCAAAGTCAAACTGCGCGAGATGTTTGCGGTTGATGATGCGGGTCGCATTGTGAATACGTTGTTGGCCGAAGGTCAAGTCCATGGGGGACTAGCGCAAGGAATTGGGCAGGCATTGTATGAAGAATTTATTTATGACGCCGATGGCAATCCATTGACCGGAAACTTTGCAGACTATGGATTTCCCTCGGCTGCCGAAGTACCAAGTTTTGTGACGATTCATATGGAGTCGCCGTCACCGATGAATGATCTTGGTGCCAAGGGAATTGGTGAGAGCGGAACGATTGGTGCCACGCCTGCGGTACAAAACGCAGTCGTTGATGCACTCAGTCATCTTGGTGTTCGCCATGTCGATATGCCATGTACGGCCGAACGAGTTTGGCGAGCACTAGAAGCAACTAAATAGCGTCACTGCCTTCTTCGCCCGTACGAATACGAATTATGCGGTCAACATTGCTGACCCAGATTTTTCCATCACCGATCTTGCCGGTGGAAGCCGCCGCCTTGATGGCATCAACAACAGCATCAACTTGAGAATCGTCAACAACAATTTCGAAGCGGACTTTAGGAACAAAATCAATCTTGTATTCTGCTCCGCGATATGTCTCTGTGTGTCCACCTTGACGCCCGAAACCGCGAACTTCACTGACAGTGATTCCTTGAATTCCGGCAGCCTTTAACGAATCCTTGACATCATCAAGTTTAAAAGGTTTAACAATGGCGGTGATAAGTTTCATAATGAAAGTCCTTGTCGTGAGTAACTCGGGTTTATTGAGCGCTGTGGTATGCGGTCTCGCCGTGTTCGCTGAGGTCTAGACCGGTCGATTCCGTTTCTTGAGAGACGCGTACTCCGATCGTCTTTTTCAAGGCCACCATGATTGCGAAAGTCAAGGCGAATGACCAAATGATAGCCGTTCCATTGGCGATGGCTTGTTCGACGAGCAGTCCGACGTCACCGCCGTAAAAGATTCCTTCATCAAATGAACCCTCGAAGAAGGCCGGGTTAGCAAAAAAGCCAATGAGCAAGGATCCCACTAGGCCCCCGACGAAATGCACACCTACGACATCTAGGGCGTCGTCGTAGCCAAATTTGTTCTTCAGCCGAACCGCATAGCAACAGGCAAGACCCGCGATCAGTCCGATCAAGATGGGCGCAGGTCCAGAAACATAGCCTGCTGCGGGGGTGATGGCCACGAGACCGGCGACAATCCCAGACGCAGCACCGAGGTTTGTCGGGTGGCCATCGCGGAGCCATTCAGTCAGCACCCAAGCCAAACCAGCAGCAGCGCCGGCCAAGAAAGTGTTCATAAATGCCTGAGCGGCTTGACCATTTGCAGCGAGAGCTGATCCGGCGTTGAAACCAAACCAACCGAACCACAAGATGCCAGTACCAATCATCACAAGGGGCATCGAATGAGGGGGCATCGGTGTGGTGCGTCGTTTGCCAAGCACTAAGACTGCGGCGAGCGCAGCGATACCAGCATTGACGTGAATCGCGGTGCCACCAGCAAAGTCAATTGATCCGCGTTGTCCAAGCCATCCGCCATAGATCCATTTAAAAATTGGGACATATACCAGCAAAAACCAAATTGGGACGAAGATCGCCCACGCTGAGAATTTCATACGATCGGCCACCGCACCAGAAATCAGCGCAGGTGTGATAGCTGCAAACATTCCTAGGAAGGCAATCGTTGCTAACGACATGCCATCACCAGCAACGGTGATGTCTTTGAGGAAAAACGAGTCAAACCCACCGATGAAGTCGTTATCAAAAGGAGTTTGCGCAAGCGAGTAGCCAATTGCGACCCACAAGACCGGGATGATGAGAACACAGTAAAAGTTCATCATCAGCATGTTCAAAACATTTCGGCTTCGGTCCATTCCCCCATAGAAGAAGGCGAGTCCGGGGATCATGAAAAGAACGAGGGCTGCTGAAATGAGCACCCAAGCCATATTGCCGCTGTCCATTGGTTCTCCTGATCAGTCACATTGTTTGAATGGATTGTCGAGATGGAAACTAATGAACATAGGTTGCACAATTGTTTCGACTATGTGAACGCCTTGTGCGAAAAAGGGAGGTCCCCGAGTTGATACTTGCGCATCAACTCGGGGAGTGCCCCTACTGGAGAGGAGAATGTTCTCCATTGCCGCTAACGAAATCGTTAGTGAGCTTTTGATGGCACCTCACCTAAATGGCGTCTGGGCCTTCTTCACCTGTGCGGATGCGAACGAGGCGACTAACTTCTGCCACCCAGATCTTTCCATCGCCGATTTTTCCTGTGGCTGCTGACGCTTTGATGGCGGCGATGACAGCATCAACGCTGCCATCATCAACGACCAACTCGAGGCGAACCTTGGGAACGAAGTCAATCTTGTATTCGGCACCGCGGTACGTTTCGCTATGGCCACCTTGACGACCGAAGCCTCGGACTTCACTCACTGTGATGCCCATGACTCCGGCTGCCTTGAGGGCGTCCTTCACGTCGTCCAATTTGAATGGCTTAACAATTGCTGTGATGAGTTTCATGTTGTTACGTTCCTCTCGTTTTGATTCGTTACTCAGCGGATAACCATGTCGTCGTTGATGTAGCCCGGTACGCCATGTTCGTGGACATCGAGACCTTCAAGTTCTTCTTGCTCACTGACTCGTAGGCCAATGGTCTTCTTCATGACGAAGAATAAGATTCCAGAAGCTGCGAGAACAAAGGCGGCAATTGCAACGACACCAATAACTTGGCTGACGAGTTGGTCGGTGCCGCCGCCGTAGAAGAGGCCTTTCTTAATGACACCTTCAGATTCAGTGGCTGAGAAAAGACCAACAGCGATAGTGCCGAAGGCTCCGCAAATACCATGGACACTGATTGCACCAACTGGATCATCAATTTTGACTTTGTCCCAGAACATAACTGAGTACACAACTAGAACTCCGGCGATGAGGCCAATCAGAATCGCTCCTAATCCATTGACAACCCAACATCCAGCAGTAACAGCCACAAGACCAGCGAGCAGTCCGTTTCCTGTCATTGCCACATCGGGCTTTCCGTCTTTGAGCCACGTAACGAGCATGGCGATAACGGCACCTGCTGCGCCGGCAAGAGTTGTGTTCACTGCAATGGTTCCGATGACCGGATCAGCTCCGAGCCATGAGCCTGGGTTGAACCCGTACCAGCCAACTAACAAGATGAAGCAACCGAGAATTGCAAAAGGTGTGCTGTGGCCTGGAATTGCTCGCGGCTTACCATCGGCGCCATACTTGCCTTTGCGTGGTCCAAGAAAATATGCACCCATGATTGATGCCATTCCGCCAGTCATGTGAACGATAGAGCTTCCGGCGAAGTCGTGGAAAGGCGTGTCGAGTTGGAACAACCAGCCTCCACCCCACTGCCAACGCACCACAACGGGATAAATGATTGCGGAGATCACAGCGCTAAAAATGACGTACGACTTGAATTTTGTACGTTCGGCCATTGCTCCCGAAACAATCGTTGCTGCGGTGGCGGCAAATGCAACTTGGAAAGTAAAGAAAACAAATTTGTCGAGTGTTCCATAGCTGAAGACGCCATCACCAGCGAGGAACCAGCCGTCTCCACCGATGAACTTTCCAGCACCCGTCATTTCGCCACCAAAGGCGATGGCATAACCGATAGCGAAGAACAGTAGGGCGCCAATACAGAAGTCCATAAGGTTCTTCATAAAGATGTTGGCCACATTTTTTGCTCGAGTGAGACCAGCCTCAACGAGTGCAAAACCAGCTTGCATGAAAATCACCAAGACTGCTGCAATCAGGACCCAAACATTGTCAAGAGTTGCCTGGACCTTTGCAACAGCATCAAGTGCTTCATTTTCTTCGGCAAACGCAACAAGCGGGGACGCGAGAGCTACAGCTGTCGCCGTGCAAGTAGCAAGTAGTAATTTGAGAGATTTCTTTCTCATTGCTTCTCCTTTGGGTAGTGATAGGGCATCGTTTAATTCGATTGCCCGAGCGACCACGCTGTCGACCGAACACTGACAACCTAGAAGGTCGATGTTTCTCGGCTGTCCGAGAATTGTTACGGGAGTATGAGCGCTTGGTTCGTTGAAGAAAAGTGCGAGAAGGTCAGACGAGACCAGAAACGGCGTCATCAAGCGCCGATCGATAATGCTCGCGGGCGGTGAGGGCACAAAGAATATAAGCAGAGAGAGTGATGTATACATCGCCCACCATCAACTCGGGTGGCACTGATGGGTCTGGTCCCTTGACCGCATCTTTCATTGATTCACTCAGTGACAAGATATGCATAATGTCATCAAGCGACTCGGGCATCATCGTGGTCGCCACACGCACAGCGTCGCTGCCGTCATCAATGATTGAATCAATAAAGCAAGCAACGGCGACAATCTCCACGAGTCCAACACGGTCAATGGCACGACTCAGCATTGGGTCGAGACTGGGATCATCAAGATGTCGTTTAAGTTCATGAAGTGCATGCAGGTGTCCGTTTAAACCGAGATCGCTGAAGTCGGGTTCAGCGCGATGGCGTTGCATGGCAACGCCGATCTCGGGCACGCGCATCTCAACTTGTCGGCGGTCAATGGTCCGCCACCATTCGTCGGCATCATTGTTGAGTAGTTCGTCGAGGAGATGGGAAGTATCAACCGATGTCCATGGCTCAAGTGGCACACTATTTTTTGTCTCGTGGCGTTTGGCCAGTCTGAGACGCAACAATGGCGGAGTAATCAGAGTGGTGACAAGAACCATCAGCAAAAGTGCGCCGTATAGTTCGTTATCGAGAATCCCTTTTGATAGTCCAATAGACGCGAAAATTACTCCAACTTCACCGCGTGGAGTCATTCCGATCCCGATCAGCAACTTGTCTCCAGGTGAGCGACCGATGCCGAAGCCTGAGACCAATTTGCCAATGATCGCTACCACAGTCAATACCGTTGCTAGGGCCAAAACACTTGGCTGGAGCATCGTTTCAAGGTCAGCATTGATTCCGATGCTGGCGAAGAACACCGGAATAAAAATATGTCCGAGGGGATTGAGGCCTTCGGCGATGTGCTCATGTTGTTGGCTTCGGCCAACTGCCAAACCAGCCATGAAGGCACCGATGATGAAAGCCAATTTCGCTTGATTCGCCAGTAGTGAAAACGCCAGCATGAGAGCAAAGGAAATCGCCACGATTGTGGTTGAGGATTTTGCGACTCGGTCGATACGAGTGAATAGGCGCGGAATGACGTAGATCGCTAGTAGACCAGTGATCACCAAGAAGCCGATAGCTAATCCGATTGTTTCCAAGACCACGCTGAGACTGATGGAACCTTCAGTAACGACTTTGACGACGACGGTCAAGATAATGAGACCGAGGACATCATCGGCAACTGCCGCACCCAACACGATGCGCGATTCGCGCAACGCCAAAGCGTGCAGATCACCTAATACTCGAGCGGTGATTCCGACACTGGTGGCAGTGAGTGTTGCCCCAATGAACAAAGCAATTTTACCGCTCTCACCAAAGGCCGAAGCCACACCAAACCCAGCAGCAAATGGAACCACCACCCCGATCAGCGCGACCAAGAGCGCAGGCTTGCCAACTTTTACCATCTCACCGAGATCCATCTCGAGACCGACTTGAAAGAGCAGCAAGATCACACCGATTTCGCCCAGCAGCACCACCATGTTGGCGACATCAAGATGTTTGATGGGGTCAATCAAGCCGAGAGCACTTGGGCCGATGATGATGCCGGCGATGATTTCGCCAAGGACTGCTGGGATCTTGATGAGTTCGGCAAGTTCGGCGGCTAGACGGGCGACGACGATGATGATCAATAAGTTGCCGAGTATCAGGGCGAGGTCATAACCCTCGGTCGCAGATGCCAGCAAACTCATCGTTTCAGGTTAGTGGTCATGGTGTCAGGTTGGTGGTCATGGCGGATTTAGAAGTGAAACTGTTTAAGCGGCTGCAAGAGCAGTTGCCTGCTCAAGGTTGTCAACATTGAGCATCCAACCGCGACCGCGCACAGTTCTGATTGAGTCTGAGCCAAGAGTTTTGCGGATAGAGACCAAGAGTGAGTCACAGCGTCGCTCATGAAGATCGGTCATTCCTGCCAAGCGGGCCAGTTCGCGACGACCAACCACTCGCCCCGAACAATCGATCAAGGCCCGGAGAAGAGCCAATTCTTGGGTCCCAAGTGGAGCGGTGCTATCAACTGGGGGAATGTCCATGCGCACAACTTTAGAAATTGAGGATTTCGCCTGTGTTCGTCCTTTGTGAACGGTGTGTGAACCATCTTTAGCCCAAGTGACAACACCAGTGACACTTTTATCGTTGCTCGGGTTGGGGCGGGGCGGGCACCTACGAGAGACTGAGAACATGGAACTCAGTTACCCCACAGAAGCCGAAGCCTTTCGTCAGGAAATCCGTACATGGTTGAAAGAGAATTTGCCCACTGGTTGGGGCGAGCCTGGGTTTGAACTCACTGGTGAGGCGCGTAAGAAATTTGTAGAAGAGTGGCCAGCCACTTTGTATGCCGGCGGTTGGATCTGTGCCACATGGCCAAAGGAATACGGCGGCAAAGGATTGACGACAATGCAGGGTGTCGTGTTGTCTGAAGAGTTCGCTGCGATGAAGGCACCGTTGCGTGCCGACTTCTTTGGTGACACTTTGGTTGGACCAACTTTGCTGCAGTGGGGATCTGAAGAGCAAAAGAAAGAGTTTCTGCCGAACATCATGAATGGCACAACGCGTTGGTGCCAAGGGTTCAGTGAACCAAACTCTGGTTCCGACTTGGCATCACTCAAGACTTCAGCGATTCTCGACGGCGATGAATGGATCATCAATGGTCAAAAAGTGTGGACTACTGGTGGCCATCATGCAGATTATTGCTTCTTGCTCACACGCACCGATCCTGATGCCCCGAAGCACAAAGGCATCTCCTATCTCCTAGTGCCGATGCGTCAAGAAGGTGTTGAAGTACGTGGCATTATGCAACCCGATGGAACGGCAGAATTCTGCGAAGTATTTTTCACCAATGCTCGTTGTCCGAAAGACAATGTTGTTGGCGGCGTGAACAATGGCTGGAAAGTCACGAACTCAACACTTGCTTTTGAACGTGGCATGAGCGCCACGACCGGCTATCGCCGTTTTGAAGAGGAATACAAGGCGATGGTGCGCGTGGCTACAAGTAACGGGGCTATTGAACAAGACGATATTCGTCAACGTTTAATGGAGTATTACACCAAGATTCAGATCCTGCGGTTCAACGGTTTACGTTCATTGACCGCGACTTTGAATAACAGCAAAGACCTCGGTGTCATGGCGCTTGGTGCGACCAACAAAATGTTTTGGTCGGAAATGCATAAGGCGGCAATGGAATTGGCGCTTGATATTTTCGGTGCCCAAGCGATGCTGGTCGATGCGGGTCCTGAGACCGGTTCGTGGCCAGGTGTCGCTCGCGAGCGTCGTCGTGATGGTTATTTAGTGAGTCCGATGATGTCTGCGTTCTTCTTTAGTCGTTCCGAAACGATTTGGGGCGGAACAAGTCAGATTCAGCGCAACATCGTTGGTGAGCGAGTACTCGGTCTACCCAAAGAACCCATAGCAGGCTGATCTAGTTGATATCTCTTTCGGCTGAGGTCGATCAAAGTATGGTGACACCGCGCTTCTTATTAGTGACGGCGGCAACTTTGGCCTATTACACCTGTGTTGGAATTTTGATACCGACATTGCCAGTATTCATCAAGAATGGTCTTGGCAGCGGCGAGGCCATGATTGGCGCATCGGCTGTTTTATTTAGTGGCGCGGCAGTCTTGTTTCGACCACTCCTGACGTGGGTCGGTAACCGCTGGGGTCGCCGCACGATGATGGTCTCGGGTGCGCTAGTGGCAACGGTGGCCGCCCTCGGCATGACTTTCGTGAATGCCACATGGCAACTTTTGCCTTTTCGTGCGTTGATGGGTGTTGGTGAGGCGGCACTCTTTGTCGGTGCGGCGATTTTGGTCGTTGAACTGAGTCCAGAAAATCGTAAGGCGGAGGCAGCGAGTTATCTCTCGGTTGCTGTCTTCGGTGGTTTATCTGTGGGACCAATTATTGGCGAGTTAGTCATGGGTGATGTTCCCGAAGGTGCGCGCGGATTGTCGGCGGGTCATTTCGATCGGGTATTTGTTGTGACGGCCTTAGCCTCATTGCTCGCTGCTGCGGTGTCCTTGACGGCGCCGGCATTTGTTGGCGCGAAACCAGAACGGATTCGCCGCAAGGTTTCCTGGTTTCATCCGCGATCATTGCGCCCGGGAATGATTCTTGCTTTGGGAATGGCGGCATGGACATCATTCACTAGTTTCGTTCCGACCTTTTCCAAGTCGATTGGACTGAGTGGTTCGGCGCGCTTCTTTACCGTGTACAGCATTTTGTGTTTAGTACTTCGCCTGTTTGGAGCCAAAACGCCTGAGCGTTTGGGCCTGCGAAGAAGTGTCTGGATAGCGATGTCTTTTCTTTTGTGTGGTGTGACATCGGTAGGTGTGTTGGGTAATGAAATCGGCATCTGGATCGGGACAACATTTTTTGCTCTCGGTATTTCGTTTTTCTATCCCTCGCTATTGGCAATGGCTGTCGAAGGTAGCGAGTCCGATGAGCGTGTAGAAGTCGTGGCTAGTTTCACCAGTTTTTTTGAAATAGGTGGAGTGATTGGCGGATTGGCGCTCGGCGCGATCGGTCAGTTATTCGGCGAACGGTCCACATTCTTTGGTGGCATGGTATTTGCCATTATGGGGTTGTTACTTCTGCGCGCCCCTTCAACTGACGGCCAGGAATTAGACACGATAAAACCACGGTGACTATGAGAACAGGAATCGCCATGCGAAAGACTGTTGTCACAGCGTGAGCGAATACCTCAAGAGCCTCTTCGCGGAGCGGTGATTCAAGTTGCTTGATATTGCGAGGGGCCTGAATCAGCTTCTCGTCAATACGTCCTTCAAGTTGGGCATTGAAAATCGCACCATAGATCGCTAGGCCAATCGCCCCACCAAGTTGTCGAACAAAAATAACGATGGACGATGCTGCGCCGATTTCATGGTTCTCTACAGCGTTTTGCACAGCAAGTGTGCTGGTGGGGAAGATCGCACCCATGCCCGCACCAATAAAGAATGATGCCGTCATCGCTAGATAAAGATACGCGTGAGTTGAACCCAATAATGAGGCCATGATGAATCCGACTAATGCCAATGCAGCACCAACTGGTGGCCACACTTTGTAGGTACCGGTACGCGAAGTGCTTCGACCAATAATGATTGCCGTTCCCGCAACTGCAACAGCGAGTGGCACTAGTAAGAGTCCCGAGTTTGTGGCCGAAACACCAGTGACACCCTGCAGATACAGCGGCATGAATGCGTTTGCTCCGTAGAAAACAGCGCCGACTAAAATCATCACTGGCACGATTGCCCGTACCACATCAATTTTCATTAAGTGCAAGGGAATGATGGGCTCCTCGGCGCGACTTTCCCAGCGGAAAAATGCGATGCTGACGATCAGAGCGGCAGCAAAGAAAGCAATTGTTGGAGCGGACAACCAGCCGTATGAACCACCGGTCCATGAGAGACCAAGAATTAGGCAGGAGACAGCAACAACGAGCAGTGTTGCACCGATGTAATCAACTTTCTGTTGCATTGCTGTGAACGGAAGCTTCAAAGATTTGTTGGTGATCATCAAGGCAACAATGCCGACGGGTAAGTTCACCAAAAAGATCCAACGCCAACTTGTGTTATCGACAATGAAGCCACCTATCAAAGGGCCAATCACGCTGCTGATAGTGAACACACTTGTGATTAAGCCGACGTATCTGCCGCGTTCACGTGGCGGCACGATGTCGCCGATGATGGCAAATGACAATGAGAACAATCCGCCACCGCCGATGCCTTGAATGCCGCGGGCCACTACGAGTTGCCACATTGATTGGGAGACGCCGCAGATGATTGAGCCAAGAAGAAAAGTAAGAATGGCAATTTGGAAAAGTCGGCGCCGACCGTAGAGGTCAGATAATTTTCCGAATAAGGGTGTGGCGACGGTGCTGGTGAGCATGTACGACGTGCCGATCCAGGCGTAGTACTTGAGACCACCGAGATCGCCGACAATTGTTGCAAGGGCAGTGTTGACGATCGTGCCGTCAAGGGCCGATAAGCCCATAGCCGCCGTGACACCGGCGAAGACGACGTAGATCTGCCGTTGCGTGAGGTTGCCAGCGTTCATCTGGGTAGTGGGTTCAGTGATGGACATGCTGGCTCCTTTACTTGTAGAGTACAACAACTATATTGTTGATGGATGGGTCTGCGCACAGGTTTGGACGTGGCGGCGTGTGACAAGTGGCAAGATAAAGCCATGTCGTCCTTGCGTTCTATGAGTTACAAAAGCCCAGTTGGTCGCCTCACTCTGGTCGCCTCTGACGTTGGTTTACGGGCCGTACTGTGGCCCGACGACGACCCTTTGCGTGTGCGTGGAATGGAGGGAGTCAAAAAGGGTGCCAGCGAGATTCTGACCAACGCGACAGCGCAGTTGGATGAATATTTTACGGGAGTTCGCCAGGATTTCGACCTCTCCCTCGACCCAGTCGGAACCCCTTTTCAGCATCAGGTGTGGGATGTGTTGCGGTCGATTCCGTATGGGCAGACAATGAGCTACGGCGAGCAGGCTGGTGCATTAGGGGATTCAAAGAAGGCGCGCGCTGCGGGATCGGCCAACGGCAAAAATCCACTCAGCATTGTCGTGCCGTGTCACCGAGTGATTGGGGCTAATGGTTCGCTCACTGGTTTTGCCGGTGGAATGGTAGCGAAAAAGTTTTTACTTGATCTTGAACAACGTCATCGAGGTTCACGGTTACCTATTCGACAAGGCGATGAAGACCCGCGGTTAATGGAAATGTTTTCCAAGGGGCTCACGGGACCAGGTGGAGAGCCGCTCAATATTTTTGGAGTTCTCGCAAATCATCCAGACATGCTGAAGCGTTGGTTGGTTTTCGCTACTCATGTTTTGTCTAAGAATACTTTGACTGCGCGTGATCGCGAATTACTGATCTTGCGCACTGGGTGGAACTGTCGATCGCGTTACGAGTGGGGACAGCATGTGGTCATCGCGCAACAATGCGGAATCACTGCCAAGGAGATAGCGGCAGTAAAGAAAGGCGCCACATCTGCTGTGTGGTCAAAATCAGATAAGTTGCTGCTGACGAGTGCTGATGAATTACATAATGATTACTGCTTATCTGACTCAACTTGGGCAGCATTGTCGGTGCAATATTCACATCAACAGATATTGGATCTGATTGCGACGGTCGGCAACTATCACATGGTGGCGATGTTTTTGAATAGCACTAAAGTCCCACTTGATGTCGGTGTCCCCGACGATCCGGATTTTCTTTAGTTATTTGCGACGTGACGAGGCGATTTGTGCGCGGCGGCGGCGAGCTTGCTCTTGCTCGGCGGCTTTGCGAATCTTGCGCTGTTCTTTGAGCGCCAAGCGTTCGGCATCGTCAACTTTGAGCGGAGGCGGTGGAGCCATAACAGCTACTGGTGGTGGGAGTTTGAACTCGTCGTCATACTTAAGTAGCCGCGTGATCCTCGGTGAGGCTGTTGCCTCACCAGTCACGACTGAAGCCAGCATCACTTGAGTCACAGGCAAAGTGTGCTCCTCGATGATTGCTGGAAGGACTTCGCGCAAGTTCTCTTCGCTCGGGTCGTCAGAGTTATCTCCGAGGGCGGCGATGCAATCAACCAGGCACTGGTCCGTGAGCAAGAGCGCCATTCGCTCAAGATCACCGTTGATGCGACCTTTGGCGACGCTGACGCGGATCGCTTCGAGGAGGGCTGACATTTCCAGGTCCTCGTCCACAACGCTGGCCACAAGTCGCACCGCTGCTTGACCTTCTTCGTTGAGACTCTCATACAAGTCAGCGATCTGCTCATCGGGAAGTCGGCGAAAAGCTCGGTCGAGCATGGATAGGGCAGACAGGCGATTCTTGACTTCATTCATGAGTGGCAAGGATAGCGGTGTAAAACGCGTCAGAATGGATGCATGAGTACAGAGAGCGGATTAAAGAGTCGGATACAAGCAGATATCACCGAGGCGTTGAGGTCGGGTGATGAGTTATTGAAGTCAACCTTGAGGATGGCTTTGGCGGCGATCATGAATGCCGAAGTCGCTGGGGCGCAAGCCACGGTCCTGACAGATGACCAGATTATTAACCTCTTACGTTCAGAGGTAAAGAAGCGAGCCGAGTCGGCGGAGATCTATACCGCAGCGGGCCGCACCGAGTTGGCGACCAAAGAAACTCAAGAAATGGCGATTATCGAGACGTACCTTCCAGCAGCAATGGACGCAGCGGCTCTTGCCAGCATCGTGGCGCAGGAAGTTGCCAACGCTGTCGCCAATGGTCAAGAAGGTGCGCGAGCAATGGGCGCCGTCATTAAGGCAGTGAAAGAGCGCGTCGGTGCTCAAGCAGATGGGTCGGCGATTGCGGCTGCTGTGAAGAGCGCTCTCAATTAACCAAAGTTGAAGCGCCCACGGTAGGAATCGGACCTACGACCTTCTGCTCCGGAGGCAGACGCTCTATCCACTGAGCTACGTGGGCAACAACACGAAGACTACCTTGTGTTTCTGGTCGTTATTCGTTACGTATTTCGCAACAAACATACACCACTTTCACATTGCATTTTTCTTTGAAATAATCTCTGAGATTGTTGCTTTTAGCGTCATCTCTGTAACACCCCGTGGGTATCTTTTGAACATACGTTCGTAGCGTTCATGTTGCGATTCGTCAATGAAATCGGGGTTAGTGTGAGGTTTGGGTTTGAGTGGAACGGTTCAACTGTTGTCGTGAAAGCAGTCGAAATTTGCTCTAT
>CALGTP010000349.1 GCA_937902105.1 uncultured Actinomycetes bacterium | reverse complement strand
CCCCTTCGCCGAAGCCAAAATCCTTGCTGACGCCATCAAACTTGACGAGCGCCGCGCGTGGCAGCGCCTTGAGCTGGGCGTACCCCGCTCGATAAACAGCATGGTTGGAGTCGCCCACCCACTGCTCGCATTCCGCCTGGTCCCGCTCATGGAGCACGAAATCCATGACCTCACCGGCCGCGTCGTGCACCAAGCCGTACTGCGCGCTGAGCTTGGCACACAAGCGAACCCGCATCCCCTTGAAGAGCGGACAATACCCGAGGAGTTTCCCAGTGGTGTTCATGTTCACCACCTGCAATGCCCGCCTGTACTCCGCATGGCTCAGCGGCTGCGATGTGCACGTCTCCACGGCTTGGACATAGAGCAAAAGCTGCCCTTTCTCGCGCGCGTCTCGCGCCGCCCGGTACTGCAGCAATCGCTGCACCGCGTGCCACGCAATGCCCATATCATAGACGTGCCACGGCTCCAGCTTCGCGTCCTCCTTGCCGCGAGCATGCAAGCAATCGCTCTCCTCCCCCTCCTTCTTCTCCGTGCCTCCGGATGCGCACCGGTCTCGCCACTTCTGCACCTTCTCGCCATAAGGGTCGTTAACCGCCCAGTCGCTCAGCATGGCCTTCAGATCATCTGGCATGGCCTGCCCCGCAGGATTTCGCATGTAGGACAAGAAGCGAGGCATTTTCTCGTCCTTGAACCGGTGAGTCTGCCGCAGCATCACAACGTGCGTCAGACCGTTCCAGAAGATCCGCCGACCAATGTAGCGCTCGTCGTACCACGAAGGCTTTGGATCCATGATCAAAGACACACGGCCCATGCCTCGCTCCATAGCACCGAGCTGCATGAAGTCACCAAGCAGAACCACGATGGGAATGCCACCGTACATGTGATCCTCGTGCTCGTGCAGCTTATCGTCCAACCAGGGCCGCCCAGGACGTCTGGCACGACAAAGCCTGTAGGAAATGCCGGCGATCATCGCGGGAGATATCATAGACACCTCCTCCAAGAACAAAGCTTTCACAGGAGCCCAAGTTTCTTGACAAGCGAGCGAGGGCTCGTTGGACAAGATTTTGGAGGACAAGCGAAAGCTGCACTGCCCAGACAAAAATAGGCCGGTGTGAATAGTGTCTCCACCAACCCCGCGCGC
This sequence comes from uncultured Actinomycetes bacterium, assembly GCA_937902105.1. GTDB lineage: Bacteria > Actinomycetota > Acidimicrobiia > Acidimicrobiales > Ilumatobacteraceae > Casp-actino8. The sequence continues at coordinate 7,226 of CALGTP010000349.1, read as the reverse complement.
CGCAAAGTTCGACGCGGCCAGCACCTGCCGGCTGCGCTCCCCGAAAAAGTGCTTCACGAGTCGGCCAGCTATGTCTACGCACTCAGACTTACCAGACCCGCCGGGGCCACCGAGAAAAACCCTCATGGGCTTGACAGAGGGCACATGAGCTTCGTTGTCTGGCTGCCCGGAGCCGGCACCCGCGACGTAACCGGCCTCGAGTAGCTCTTGAACTTTGCATGTCATGAAAGCCAGGAAGTCCTTCTGCTCCTTGTTAAATTTGATCGACTTCTTCTCCCTGGCACCAGCTTTGCGCATTTCCTCCTCCACAAACGCCAGGGGGGTCATAACCGAGTCCCATCGGGCCGCTGCTGGCTCCAGAGAAGCATCCCTGCGAATGCGCGCAGGATCCTCAACATCCTGCTCTTCGCCGCCGCCCGCACGCCGGCCCTTGCGCCACTTCTCGAACTCCTGCGTCTGCTCCTGGATACGCGTAGCATCCACAGCAGCACCGCTGTCCCGAACGCGCCATTGAACGCCAGAGCCGCCCGCATCGTGCCCTGTAAATGCGCCAAACCGCAGCGCTGCTCCCACGCCTTCCCTGAAAGATTTCAGGTACTCAGCCATGACGGGCGGCGCCGGGCGCTCGTCGCAGCAAGCCACGCGCCTCACCTCGTCAGGACGCAGCGGGACCCGCGCCTCGTAGAGCTTGGAGATGACACCACGCCCAACGCGCTCAGGCTCTGGGCCGTCATCCCCGTACCATTCGTCGAAACCGCCAACACCGTGCTCTGCAAGAAGGTCTGCGCCCTCTGCCAACAACCCCCCGGCCTCGGGCCGCATCCCCACTCGTCGACCCGCGCGCGCCTCGGCGCCGAGTTCCATGTTCGTCGCCACCTCAATGGTGATGTTTGCCATGAATTCAGCCGCGCTGGGGCGGCGCTGGTCGGGCGCGGGAAGCTGCGAGCAAGACAAAGACGTGTCGATGTCTTCCATCGTGAAAACCTTACCCGCCTGCTCCTCCAGGCCCCGACACCGCTCGGCGAGAGCGCGCTGGCGATCAAACCACTCCAGCCAAGGTCCCACAAAACTCCCCTGCGAGTCCACCAAGGACATGTAAGGCTCCACCTCGTCTGTGTACCGGTCCCGCGGCGCAGCACAAGGCCGCATGAGCACGGACTTGAACAAGGCGTTCCGGAACTTGTCTTCTTCGGAGCCGTCAAAGCGGGGCATCGTGAAGCCGAACAACCTCGGAACCCGGTACATCTCACCGAGACGGAGCTTCTGCACGCGCCGAGCACAATCCGGGTGGGTCTCTGCAAAGCGATACAGTAAGAAATCCTGCTCCGAGACTTTGCTCGCCTCCACATTAGCTGTGTACACGAACATGCTATAATGCAACAAGCCCATGGAAGCCAAAGGCTCGCACGTGCCGCGATGCAACCAATCCAGCTTCTGAGACCGGCGCGGGGCGAGAGCCAGCACAGCCTGCGACTCGGGCTGAGGCTCCTGCTCCTCGGGACCTTCCCGAAATGTTCTAGCAGCAGCACGCCCCTGGCCTTTTGCTCCTCCGGTCAGCACGACCTCCTCCTCCGAGCCCTCCTCGTCCTCTTTCCCTTCCTTCTCCTCGCCTCCTTCCTCCGGCTCCTCCCCGTCTGCTGGTTGACGCTTCGCAAGAGCTTTGAAAACCAGCTTCCCCGCACGCTTCTTGCGCACTAGCAGTGTCGCCCTTTCCACTGGCTGCTCCAGCATGCCCCCACCCTCGTCCGCGTCGGCCTGCGGAAACTCCACACGCACGTTTTCCTTTTTCTCGCGGACGAACATCTTCTCCTGAGGAGTCATCCGCCCCCACTCACAGTCCGGCCCGAGCAACTCTCGACGTCGACTGGCCTTGAAGGCGCTCCAAACCAGGCTCTTGCAAAAGATAGTCCAAGTTTGGTGCGACATGTAGCATTCGTGCCCAAAGTACATCTGGAACACCATCTCCGGAAGCTTCTTCACAGACGCACGGTTCGCAGCAGTCTGCAACCGAATCAAAGTCTTCCGCCCGGCATCCAGCAAAAAATCGGCCCACTCCCGACGAGTGCGCAAGCGCTTCCGATCCTCTTCCTCCGAGCGCCGCAGCCGCTCGACGCCGATGGCCTGGTCCGGAAGCACGCCGGCGACCAGCGGGTTGTCTTCGGCGCTGTACTTCGTAGTGTGGTACGCCATGTTTACCATGTCCTGCATCATCCTGGACATCGACTGTACAACCGATTTGAACCGGTCCTCCACGGTCAGTCGCCCTGCAAACGCCTCTTCCCTCTCAGGATCGACACACATCTCGAACTCCTCCACGACCAGCTCCATCTTCACCGACTTGCGCGCGGCATCAGCTGCGCCCTCATCGTCCGATGGCTCCGAAAATAGGTCCGGAGGCGGCGCTGGTCCCTCAAAGTCGACACGTTCGAAATCACCGAACTCTGACTGCCGCGGCGAGGCGGGATCTCCCAGGGCCGCGCCCTCGTCATCCGACTGCCCCAAGAACAGGCCCGCAGACGACGCTGGCTGCGGCGACGACTCCAAAGGTGGAGCATCTTCTTCCTCCTGCACCCAATCATGATACGTCTCGACGTTCTGGCAACAGTCAAGCGGGCAGCATGGCGACTCCGGAGCCAGCCCATCTTCCGCATCCGGTCCCAGTGACCAATCGAAGTCTCCAACGGGACACAAGTCTTCCTGCGTGGGAACATCAGAGATGCCCGTCTCATCGTCGCCATCGGGCGACAACACCGGCACAGGAGATGGCTCAGCCTCTGCAAAGTCTTCAGGCGACCAGGCCACGTCTGCTTGCTCCCGTTCCTCCTGGGACGGCGTTTGCCGTGGCGACTCGTGCTCGAGATCAACTTGCACGAGCGACTCCGGATCGTGAAGCACGTCGTAAAAAGCCCCTTCGGCCAACCCCAGCACGCAGGACGACCCGCCATCGCCTTCCCCGCTGCCAGACAACCCCTGGTCGGGCGACCACACCGGCACAGGGGCTAGCCCGGTCTCTGCGAAGTCCGCTGGCGACCCGGCCATGTGCGCATCTTCCCAGTCCTCCTGGGATGGCGTTTGCAGTGGCGACTGTTGCTCGATATCAACTTGACCGCGCGACTCCGGATCATTAACCGTGTCGTAAAGGAGCCCTTCGGCCGGCCCCAGCGCGCAGGAGGGCCCGCCATCGCTTTGCCCACAAACAGACAACCCCTGCGGCCCCGGCCTGCTTTCGAGCCAGGCTTTACCAAGCGCCGCATTCCCGTAAAGCACTTCCCATTTGGCGCGCCTTTCAATCGCTTCTCGAACTTCCCGTAAAGGGAGGCCGGCATCCTGCGCCAACTCCTCCATGATCTGCCGGTCATCCGTGCCATCTACCTGCAGCCCTGTCATCGAATGCAAGCTCTCAAAGAGCACAGCGTCGCTGGGCTTGCAGGGTTTCCGAGCACGGAAAAAATGCTGCCCAGCCTCTGCCGCTACGGTGCTGGAATCCTTCGTAGCAGCTGCCATCTCCACCATCTGCAGCGCAGCACCCCCATCGGACCTTGCTGACAGCGCTGCCGGAGACGCAACAAGTGGCCTGGACATGCCGCACCTCTTGCAGAAAGTGTGAAGCTGCGACAACACAGCCTGGCAACTTGAGTTCGAGCATGTGGTCGTGCGCAGGCCGACCTGCGGCACGCTCACCTCGTGTTCTCCTCCACGAGGCTGCTCCGAACAAACGGCCGTTTCAGCTGGCACAAGGCCGGCGGCCGGGGTCAGCGGCTCCTGCCCAGACTCACGCAAACGCCTCCATCTCCTGACCCTGGCCTTGCAAACCATGACCTGCACGCGATCCGTGCACTGCACATCCAGGTTGCAGCGCATACAAACCTGAGCGGCAGGGTGACTGCTGCTGCAAAATGGATGGTTACGTAGCACGAGGCAGCGACCGGTCTGACCAGAAACGCACACCCGCGGCAGGCACCGTCCGAAGCCGCCTGGCTCTCTCTCCATCTTTCCTGCCCGATCCAGCACCAAGGCCTTGCCCTTGCGATGGTACTTTCTCATGGCCTTGTCATCCGCCACAGCCAAGGACGCAGCACAATGCCACGGATGCGCACGCTCCCGCTTCAACCGACCGTCGCTTGGATTGACGACCCACATCTCGTCCTGGTCTTTGAGCCGCGAACAATCGGGATTGCGACACTTCCGGAGCACTGCGGGGTACCTTCGTGGAAATGCTGCCACCTCTCGCAGTCTGTAGTATTCGAAGCGGCACAAGCGAACGCGATCCCCAAGCTTGCCTCCAGCTGCGTGCTTGTAGCACGTGGGATGACATGCGTGAATATGGCTCTTGCAAAAATTGGCGCGGGCGTCCTTGGCGAAGACCTGCGCATAGACGCGCGCCTCCAAAGTCTTCTTCCCATGTACGCCAAGGACGCGCGCACGGCCCAAAGGCCCCTAGGAAGCGCACCGCGGCAAACGGCGCCACCGAGGCAGCTGCTGACAAGGGTTCGGCCGAAACGGCTCCTGAGGCTGGAGAGGGACAAAAGACCGCTTCCGACAAGGACCCTGCGGCGGGTCGTCGCGCCAGGGCACCCGAGGACACTTGCCTCGATCAGCCGACTTCTGAAAAGCCTGCACTGGTGCTTGGAGTGCCGCCACGTCGTCGGCTTCCACGGCACCATCCATGTAACTGGCTGCCTGCCGGCTCGCGCTCATGGGCAGCGGCGCCAAGTCTTGCCGATCAAGACCCAACTGCCGAGCAAATTCCTCCACGGAGTCAAACTGCATGGTGCCCACCGCCTCCATCACAGCAATCCGCCAAGCCTTCAAGCGCTCCTCCATGCTCTTCTGGCCCTCCTCCGAAAATGTCCCCTGCCTAAGCTGGTCCAGGACCCAGCCCTTCATGCCGTGCCGGAACCACACGCTGATATGCGCATGCAGCCCACCCCTGCCCTGCGTCTCCACCGGGCCAAAAAAAGCTTGCGGCACGCCGAACAAACCCGGCTTCTTCAAGCTCGCAGCCACTCCATCCGAGAACCCTGGGCCGTCGTCCAAGGACACGCCAACGCAGCGCCGCAAGTAGAGCCTTAGCATGAGGTCCGTGAACACTGCCTGCGCGAACGGGTCCTCTGCGACGCGACGCAACATCTGCTCCTTCGTCCCCAGGTCCGGGTCGTCCTCTTCCAACAGCCGCCACGAGGCCACTTCCTTCCCCTCGTAAAGAAGCTTCACAAGCGAGTGTTTCGTGTCTGCGACATTGGGGGTGGTGAAAACCAAGGGAGCTCCCCAAAGCTGCCGGTACCCGAAGGCAATGTGACGGAGCATGGACCTGTGCGCATTCGTGCCAGGAACCTGGTTCATGCAGAGCGACAAGGCCCGGAGTGCAGATTTGACGCGCTCGGGCACCCCTTCCTTGTTCAGGATCTCAACAGGGGAAGCGCCGCGGCCGCACTGGTCTAACGCATCCATCATCTCCTCGGCCGTAAGCGCCCCGAGGTCTCGCAACGTCTCCTGCCACTGCTCCCGATCGGCGAAGACCCGAGCAGACCTGATGTACGCACGACGGCGCCAGAGGCAGTAGAACATCGTGACCAAGTCCCGGTTCCTGCGCCAGCGAGGCATCTCCTGCGACCCAGGCACTGCATGCGTCTGCACTGCCTCAGCGCCCGCCGAATCTGGCCCCAATTCATGCACTCCATCAGCGCGGATCTCAATCTCCCCGGCGAACCAAGGCTCAAACCCTTGGACCTCGCCAGGGCCCTCCACAAAGAGAGCTTCACCGGCGGCCACGCGACATCCCAAAGATTCCGCCTCCTGCGACCCAGGCACTCCATGCGTCTGCACTGCCTCAGCGCCCGCCGAATCTGGCCCCAATTCATGCACTCCATCAGCGCGGATCTCAATCTCCCCGGCGAACCAAGGCTCAAACCCTTGGACCTCGCCAGGGCCCTCCACAAAGAGAGCTTCACCGGCGGCCACGCGACATCCCAAAGATTCCGCATCGCCACCGAGCCTCGGTGCCCTGTCGCACGTACCCGGCAGGGGCACGCCCCCGTCGACCTCCATGGCTGCTGGGCCATCGCCACAAGACCCTTCTGACCCGCCAGGGAACAGGGCCACCGGGGCCGCAGCCAGGCGTCGCGCACGCCGAAGCTCGTCGCCCAGGCGCTCATCATCCGGGTTCAAACGCCGAGCCTCGGTAAAAGCCTGCGCGGCGAGAGCGAACATGTCAAGCTGGAAAAGCGCGAAACCGCGTCGGTAATGGCCCTTCCACCACTCTGGCAGGGAGCGCACACAGGTCTCTGCATCAGACAATGCCCGCGTGTAGCTGCCGAGGCCGGCGTGCGCAGCGGAACGGTTGGACAGAAGAAGCGCGCTCCCCGGATCCAGGTCCAGCGCCTGGCTGTAGCACCTGACGGCCTTTTCAAATTGCCCGTCCCGGAAACAAGCGTCGCCCGCCCGCTTCAAAGGCAGGGCACGCGGCAGACAAGCGGGAACCGAAGACCTTTCGTGATCCCAAGGAAAAATAACGCGCTCATACACCAGCTCCTCCCGCTCGAGCAAATACTTAACCCACTCCTCGTAGGTCAAGAAGGCTTGCCTCCTGAGACCAAACACACCGTCGCCGTAAGGAAAACTCCGCGGATCAACACAGGCCCAAAAACTGGCATCGAACATGCTCAGCGGCTGACCCGCCTCAGGAACGACCAGACAGCGACGACCCGCAGCAGTGACCTGAAAACTGGCCTCCTTGCAGTCCGACTTCTCTGTGCCAGGCACGCTGCTCTCGCGTCGAGCGCTAGCCTGGGCGGCTTCCATGTCCCGCTGGCACTTCTCCGTATCCACAGCCCGACAACTTCCCACGAAAGTGTCGATGGCTTGTTGCACAGACTCACGACCCGCAGTGCACTCATAGCCACCGACGCCATTCGCAGGCTCATCTTGGCGCATGGCCGCTTCGTGGGATCGATTACCGGCCACGCGTTGCATCATGCGCTGAAGCTGCAGGTGCACCTGCGCAAACTGCTTGTGACCATCCACCTTGCTGTCGTCGTCGGCAATGCAGGCGACGAACTCGTCCTCCTCGCGCGGCTGCCCCGCAAAAAGCAGCAGCTCTCGGGCCTTTTCCAACACATCGGACGGGAAGTCCTCGAAGCGCTCGTCAAGCCGCAACACGAGATCCTGCAACCACTCGAAAAAAGACACCGCCTTGGACGTGGCGCTCTCCCTGAGGCCAGGCAGCA
>CALGTP010000348.1 GCA_937902105.1 uncultured Actinomycetes bacterium | reverse complement strand
ACCCAATACCGCTCAAGACCAGGTTCGAGATAGGGGTTGATAACAACGACCTTGGTCCCGTTCTTCTTGGCTTCATACAAATATTTGGTGAAGACAGGTTGGTTGTTGGCAACATTGGCGCCCCACAAAATAATGAGATCGGTCTCTAAGACATCTTGCAAACTGCAGGTACTCGCCGCCACTCCGATGGTGGCTTTGAGACCAATTGTGGATGGTGCGTGGCATGTGCGGGCTGCAGAATCAATGTTGGCGATACCCATAGCGCGCGCCGCCTTGCCAGCGGTGTAATAGACCTCGTTGGTCAGTCCACGACTCGTGAGATAAATCGCTGAGCGGTCCCCGCCAGCAGCGCGAATACCGAGACCAACAGCGTCAAGGGCTTCATCCCACGAAATACGAGTGAAACCTTTTTCACCGCGACGTCGACGCATCGGGTACGCCAGGCGGCCCATCTCGCGCAACTCGGTGCTCGTACGGTTGCGTAACCATGTGACGTCACCCAGAACCGAGTGATCAAATGCTGGAGCGCAATTCACCTCAAGTAATTTCAGTCGTGTCGTGCACAGGTGAATACCGTCCAACGTCCAATCGTGAAATCCTGCCACGCCGAGGGCGCATCCATCACAGACGCCCTCGTTGAGTATCTTCCACGCCCTTTTTGGAGTGCGACGGATGCTCACAGCAACTTGGAGCATCTCGCTGAGATGATTGGGCTTGGTGTGACCTATCCCGTTAGGTGACAGGCTGACCCAAGACTTTGGATTCCAGAGGCGACGTGCCACTGGAGAATCACAACTCTTCGTAGTACTCGCGACCGAGATGGGTGATGACTTCTTCACCCATCATCCAACGCAAGGTGTTCTTCAACTTTGTCAGTTGAATAAATAGGTCGTGCTCGGGGTACAAGCCAGGTGCAACCTGCGGGCTCTTGTAGTAGAAACTTAGCCACTCTTGAATGCCGCCCATACCTGCGCGCTGTGCGAGATCGCTGAACAAGATCAGGTCAAGTGCCAAAGGTGCAGCCAAGATTGAGTCACGGCATAAGAAGTTGACTTTGATCTGCATCGGGTAACCCAACCAGCCAGTGATGTCGATGTTGTCCCAACCTTCCTTAGCGTCTCCGCGAGGTGGGTAATAGTTGATCGACACTTTGTGGAAAACATTGCCGTAGAGATCTGGGTACTTGGCGGGCTGCAAGATATCTTCAAGCACTCCGAGCTTCGATTCTTCTTTGGTCTTAAAGTTTTCTGGAGCATCAAGAACTTCTCCGTCACGGTTGCCGAGAATGTTGGTGCTGTACCAACCAGACAATCCGAGCATGCGGGCCTTGAGCATTGGCGCCAGAACTGTTTTCATTAAGGTCTGACCAGTTTTGAAGTCCTTGCCGGAAATCGGAATGTTCTGATCGGTTGAGAATTGACGTAACGCAGGGGTATCCACTGACAAGTTCGGAGCACCGTTGTTAAACGGTACGCCTTCAAGCAAAGCGGCGTAGGCATACAACTGACATGGTGAAACCATCTCGTCGTTGGCGTCAATCGCCTTTTCAAATGCTTCTAGATTCATATGTGCTGGACCAGGCTCAATGAAAATTTCTGTGCTGGCACACCAGATCATCACGAGGCGGTCACATTGCTTTTCTTCTTTGAAGCGGTTGATGTCTTCGCGAATTGCGTTGAGCATGCCGCGCTTACTGCTGATCGGCTTGATGTGTTCACCCTCAAGGTTGCGCGCATACTTACGTTCAAAGGCAGCTTGCATCGGACGGATATCGCGTAGCACCTCACTGATTGCTTCGATGTGCTTGCCACTCTCGAGAACACCAGCACGACTGGCAGCGACATAGGCATCATCGGGGTAGACATCCCAAGCGCCCCAGACAATGTCCTCGAGGGCTGCTAGGGGTACGAAATCTTTGATCAAAGGCGAGCGGTCTTCGGTGCGCTTACCGAGACGGATTGTGCCCATTTGCGTGAGTGAACCAATGGGCTTACCGAGGCCGCGCTTGGTGAGTTCTACGCCAGCGATCAGGGTCGAGGCCACAGCACCGAGGCCAACGGTGAGGACACCGAGGCGACCAGTGGCCGGAAGAACGAGGGGTGACTGGGGAGTAGACATTCCTTTAGGCTAGGCGGTCATCGTGTGTCGTAGCATTACTTCTGTGAATGATCTACCAAGACATGATGATGACCCACGCACGAATGGGGGAGCGATCCTCATGGACGGCAACCGTCTACGAGACGAGATCGTTCTCAATTTGGCGCACATCATCTCCTCGGCAGGATCGCCAGCCGTATGTTTGGCAACGGTTTTGGTGGGCGATGATGCCCCCAGTCAGCGTTATGTCCGCAACAAACATGTGCAGGCCGCCAAGGCAGGGATGATCAGTCGCAATGAGGTCTTGGCCGCCAATGTGGGTCAAGCCGAGGTTGAGAATGTGGTCCGCGGACTGGCACAAGACCCCAGTGTGCACGGTATTTTGGTACAAAGTCCGTTACCGCCAGGTTATGACGAAGAGGCTGTTTTGGCGCTCATTCCCGCTGACAAGGATGTGGATGGCTTGACCCTCGCCTCAATGGGGCGATTGGTGCGCGGGGTGCCAGGTCTGGTCGGTTGTACGCCGCTCGGCGTGATGCGTCTGTTGCAGCGCTACGGGGTAGCGACGAGTGGCAAACGCGCTGTGGTGATTGGCCGTTCAATGCTCGTCGGCTTGCCACTGTCGTTACTGCTGGCCCGCAAAGGCGTGGATGCCACGGTGACAATTGCTCACAGTCGTACGGCGGACTTGCTTGAGGTCTGTCGCCAAGCGGACATCGTGATCGGAGCAGTGGGTCAGGCTCATTTGATCACTGCGGCTCATATCAAGCCGGGTGCAGCGGTTATTGACGTCGGCATCTCACGCACCGAGGCCGGAATCGTTGGTGATGTTGATTTTGAGGCAGTCCAAGCCGTGGCTGGGGCCATTACCCCGATGCCAGGCGGTACGGGTCCGATGACGATTGCTTGTCTGTTGGAGAACACCCTCACGGCTGCTCGACTTCAAGGGGCGTTTCCCGCATAATTTTGCCTCGGTGCAGGTTGTCGTTCCTAGGGCCTGGCTGGCACACTTGGGAGCAATGAGCGCCAACCTTTCTTTCAAGACCACGGTCCTGGCAGGTTTGTTCGCGCTCGTAGTAGTAATCATCTGACGCATTCGCTTACCCGAATGCGTCGTACGGCCTCCCAGATGGGGGGCCATTTCGCTTTTGGGACTCGACCTTAAAGAACACAGGAACCGACATGACTGAACAACTCACTGGCGCCCAAGCCTTAATCCGAGCCCTTGAATTAGAGAACGTTGACACTATTTTTGGTTTGCCTGGCGGATGCATTCTTCCCGCCTACGACCCGCTCTTGGATAGTTCGATTCGCCACATCTTGGTGCGCCACGAACAAGGTGCTGGCCACATGGCAGAAGGTTTCGCCCATGTCACCGGTCGTCCAGGTGTCGTTTTGGTGACCTCGGGTCCAGCCGCCACGAATATGGTGACGCCACTCTGCGATGCCTTTATGGACTCAATCCCGATGATCTGCATCACAGGTCAGGTGCCAACTTCGGCCATTGGTACGGATGCTTTCCAAGAGTGCGACACGGTGGGCATAACGCGCAGCGTGACCAAACACAACGAATTGATCATGAGCGCCGACGACATTCCATTGGTTGTGCGTCAAGCTTTTCATATCGCCACAACTGGTCGACCTGGTCCCGTGCTGATTGACATCCCCAAAGATGTTTTGCAAAACAAGATGACGTGGCATTGGCCAACCGATGAAGAGGTGTTGGCCAGCCTGCCTGGCTACAAGCCGACAACTAAAGGTCATCCACGGATGATTAAAGAAGCAGCGCGTCTGATTCTTGATGCCAAACAGCCAGTTCTTTACGTCGGTGGTGGCATCCTCAAAGCTCGCGCCGCAGAAGTCTTGATGGAACTCGCCGAATTGATCGGAACTCCCGTCGTGACCACCTTGATGGCTCGCGGTGCCTTCCCCGACAATCACCCACTTTGTTTGGGGATGCCTGGGATGCACGGAAATGCCACGGCTATTACTGCCATGCAAAAGAGCGACTTGTTGATCAACCTTGGGGCGCGTTTTGATGACCGCATCACAGGCAAGGTCAGCACTTTTGCTCCGGACGCCAAGATCATTCACGTTGACATCGATCCGGCCGAACAGGGCAAGGTTCGTCGCCCAGATGTGCCCATTGTTGGCGACTGCCGTTTGGTCATTGAAGAACTGGTGAAGACAATCCGAGAAATGTTGGCAAGTGGCGACACTCAAGCCGACATCTCTGATTGGAAGAGTCGCGTCAGTGGTTGGCAGGAACAGTTCCCCTTGTATTACCCGCCTAACGAACCAGGTGAAGCCCTCAAGCCGCAGTTCTGTTTAGAGAAGTTGCGCGATTTGGCTCCAGCAGGAACCATCTTGTGTTCGGGCGTGGGTCAGCATCAAATGTGGTCATCGCAGTATTGGCATTTCAACGAACCGTACACATGGGTCAACTCCGGTGGTTTGGGGACGATGGGATTTTCCATTCCCGCCGCCATTGGTGCCAAGGTCGGATGTCCCGATCGCACCGTGTGGGCCGTTGATGGCGATGGCTGTTTTCAGATGACAGCGCAAGAACTTGTGACTGCCAGTGTTGAACGAATTCCGATCAAGGTCGCAGTATTAAATAACTCCTACCTCGGCATGGTCCGTCAATGGCAAGAGATGTTCTACGAAGAGCGTTACAGCGAAGTTTATTTGTCGCCAGAACTTCCCGATTTCGTGAAGTGGGCAGAAGCCATGGGTTGCGTTGGCATCCGCGTGGAAAGCCCCGAAGAAGTTGAGCCTGCAATTGCCTTGGCGAATAGCATCAATGATCGCTCCGTTGTTATTGAGTTCCGCGTGGATGCTGGCGAAAAGGTTTTCCCGATGGTCCCTGCTGGCTACGGCAACGATGATGTTTTGTTGCACCCGAATCAGAACGAGCGAAGGGAATTCTTGCGATGAGTAACACATCAACTCACTCGAATTATCAGCCGTCGCATCACATCTTGTCGGTGCTCGTGCAAAACCGTGCTGGTGTTCTGGCACGAGTTTCTGGATTGTTTGCCCGTCGTGGGTACAATATTTTCAGTCTCGCTGTGGCTCCTACTGAAGACCCAGCACTTTCGCGGATCACCATTGTTGTGGACGTCGACTCTGCACCTTTGGAACAGATTGTGAAGCAACTTTTCAAATTAATTGATGTCGTTAAAATCAGCGAACTTGACCCTCGCAGGGCAGTTGAACGCGAACTGATGATGGCCACCATTCGGGTGGCTGCTGACGATCGCGGACAAGTCGTTGAACTGACAAATATCTTTGAAGGCAAAATTTTGGCTGTAGGCGTTGAGGCCATAACTGTGTCTTTAGAGGGAAGTCCTGACAAACTTGATGACTTCGAAGAACTTCTTCGCGGTTACGGGATTGTTGAACTTCAACGGACTGGCCGCGTGGCGCTTCCGAAACTCGACAAAGAGGCGCGCGTGCGTACTCATAAAAATGGAAAGGCAAGTTAACTCATGGCTGCAAAGTTGTATTACGAAAATGATTGCGATGTATCAATTATCCAAGGTCGCAAGGTAGCGATCATTGGTTACGGTTCACAGGGTCACGCTCACGCGTTGAACCTCAAGGAGAGTGGCGTGCCAGTCGTCGTCGGCCTGCGCGAGGGTTCCTCATCTGCTGCCAAGGCAACTGCTGCTGGCCTCACTGTGAAGTCCATCGCCGATGCTGCGAAGTGGGCGGACGTGATCATGATGACCATGCCTGATACCGAGCAGAAGGCTACATACGACGCTCACATCAAGCGTTATATGAAGGCTGGTAAAGCATTGGCTTTTGCCCACGGCTTCAATATTCGCTTTAAGCGCATCCGTCCTCCTAAGGGCGTTGACATCATTATGATCGCCCCGAAGGGTCCTGGTCACTTAGTGCGCCGTACCTTTACAGAAGGTGGCGGCGTGCCATGTTTGATTGCTGTTGAACAAGACGCAACGGGTAACGGCAAGCAGGTCGCCCTGTCTTACGCCGCAGCGATTGGCGGCGCTCGCGCTGGAATCATTGAGACCACATTCAGCGAAGAGACGGAGACCGACTTGTTCGGTGAGCAGGTCGTGTTGTGCGGTGGATTGACTTCACTCGTGCAGGCTGGCTTCGAAACTCTCGTTGAGGCTGGTTACCAGCCTGAGATGGCTTACTTTGAGTGCTTGCATGAAGTGAAGCTGATCGTTGACTTGATGTACGAAGAAGGTATTGCTGGAATGCGTTACAGCATCAGTGACACCGCTGAATACGGCGACGTGAGTCGCGGTCCACGCATCGTGACTCCAGCGACGAAGAAGGTCATGCAGAAGATCCTCAAGGAAATTCAGTCCGGCAAATTTGCCAAGGAGTGGATTGCTGAAAGTGAAAGTGGCCGAGTCAACTTCAACGCCCTTCGCAAGGCAGGTGCTGAACACCAGATCGAATCCGTGGGTAAGAGCCTGCGTTCGATGATGCCGTGGATCTCAGCTGGTAAGCAGAAGGTTTCAGAAGCCTCAGGCGGCTGATTATTTCTCTGATTTTCTAAATCCGACTTGTTTAGTCGGGAATTAGCCGTTAGCGTGCCCTCCTGCGTTTACAAACCAGGAGGGCACGACTATGTCAGCAGCAGAGTGGGGTTTTGAAACCCGTCAAATTCACGTCGGTGGAGAGCCAGACCCAGCAACGGGTGCTCGGGCGGTACCGATTTATCAGACCACAAGTTACGAATTCCGTGACGCACAGCATGCGGCGAATCTTTTTGCCCTTGCCGAAGTGGGAAACATCTACACCCGCATCATGAACCCAACGCAGTTGGCTGTTGAGTCACGCGTGAACTCACTTGAAGGTGGCGTCATCACCGCCATTGGTTTGCCAGGCACGCTCGTCGTGAGTTCTGGCCAAGCCGCTGAAACCTTGGCAATCCTGACATTGGCTGAAGTTGGCGATCACATCGTTGCTTCACCATCGTTGTACGGCGGAACCTACAACTTATTGCATTACACGCTGCCGAAAATGGGTATCAGCGTGAGTTTTGTCGATGACCCACATGATCTTGCACAGTGGAAGGCCGCAGTTCGTCCGAACACCAAGGCGTTCTACGGTGAGGTTTTGGCTAACCCGCGTAACGACGTGTTCGACATCGAAGGTGTTTCCAAGGTTGCGCACGAGGCTGGCATTCCATTGATCGTCGACAACACTGTTCCGACCGCTTACGGCATTCGTCCAATTGAGTGGGGTGCCGACATCGTTGTACAGTCACTCACCAAGTTCGTTGGTGGACACGGAACTTCAGTTGCTGGTTCAATCACCGATGGTGGAAAGTTTGACTTCTCGGCTTCTGGTCGTTTCCCGAATTTCACTGAGCCCGACCCCAGCTACCACGGCTTGGCGTACTGGCCTGCACTTGGTGCTGGCTCGTACATTCTGAAGGCTCGCGTGCAATTGCTACGTGACCTTGGAATGGCCGTTTCACCCTTCAATGCGTTCTTGTTGTTGCAGGGTCTGGAGACTTTGTCGCTGCGTATGGATCGCCATTGGAGTAATGCCCATGCAGTTGCTCTGTTCTTGGATAAGCACCCGCAAGTAGAGAGCCTGAACTATGCCGGTTTGCCAAGTAGTCCTTGGCACGAACGGGCAACGAAATATTTTGGTGGTCGTGGCTACGGATCAGTTTTGGCGTTCAACATCAAGGGCGGCCGTGAAGCTGGCGAAAAGTTTGTTGCTGGCCTGCAGTTGCACAGCCATGTTGCCAACATCGGAGATGTGCGCAGCTTGGTGATTCAGCCGTCAACGACGACACACAGTCAGTTGACCGCTGAAGAGCAGGTTGCTTCAGGTGTGAATCCTGGACTCGTGCGTTTGAGTGTCGGTCTTGAATCCATCAAGGACATCATTGCCGACCTTGAATTAGGTTTCGCTGCTGCTAAATAAAGCAGCAGTCATAAAACTTTAGTCGGGGCGATTTTCGTCAAGGAACTTTTCGAACTCGGCTGCTAAATCATCACCCGATGTCATCGTTGCTTCGGTGTGTCGATCAAACTGTAGTTCCAGCATTTTGACGTAGTTCAAAGCGCGATCATCTTCAGAAACTGCGTCGTCATGTAATGAACGCCAACGCTCAATGTCCTCATCAAGTTCACTGTGTCGTGTCGGTACGCCTAGGACGTGCTCGAGTTGACGCAACAGTGCCGCGGATGCTTGTGGATGTTGCGCATTACCTAGATAATGCGGCACACCAACACGTAACGAAATCGCAGGAAGTTCCTCGCGTTCAAATTCTGTTTGCATGACGCCGATAACACCAGTCATACCTTGATAAGACGGACGCGAGAGACCAAGTGAACGCGCCAAATGGGGATCAACCGTGCTACCCACAACGCTCGGCGTGCGAGTATGTGGGATTGCGTCTGCAGAAGCGCCGACGGTAACAATCGCCTCGCAACCGAGACGCGTGTAAGCGGCGACGATGCAGCGTACGAAGGTATGCCAGCGAGTATGCGGTTCAACTCCAGAGATGACGACGATGTCTCGCGAGAATTCAGGAAAGCGCAATGCCATGACATTATTTGATGGCCAGTCAATGACTCGTTCGTCATTGTCGTCAAGACGAACCTCTGGTCGGATTTGTGTGAAATCGTAAAACGGGTCGGCGTCAATGACTGCGGCAATTTCAGGAGCGTTATGTTCGATGAGATGTTCTAGTGCAGAGGTGGCAACTCCTGCAGCATCAAACCATCCGGTGAGGGCGACGACCATGACAGGACGCCGAAGGGGAGCAGCCAATCCATCCCACTTCAAGACCTCATTGACTTCCATTCCTAGAGTCTCACCCGCGCAATGCCTCAACCACAACGTCGATGCACGCTGTCAGTGCTTGAACATCATCGGGATCAACAGCGGGGAACATGCCAACGCGCAGTTGGTTGCGACCCAATTTGCGATAACTATCGGTATCAACGACCCCATTTTCACGCAAAGCCGCACAGATGTCATTGGCGTCAACGCCGCCGTCAGCACTCGCTGCGATGTCAATGGTGCCCACAACTTGCGAACGCTTTTCGGCATCAGCGACGAAGGGTGTGGCCCAGGAGCGGGCCTGCGCCCAGGAATACAAGATTGAGGAGGACTGTTGCGAGCGAGCATTACAAGCCGAGAGTCCACCAATCTCATTCATCCAACCGACTTGGGATTCGAGCATGATCAGCGTTGCTAGGGCAGGGGTGTTGTAGGTCTGGTTGGCCTTGCTGTTATCGAGAGCGATCTTGAGGTCTAATGAGGCGGGTGTCCAACGCTTTGATGCCGAGATTTTCTCGATTCGCTCAATTGCCCGAGGTGAGCAAGCGGCAAACCAGATGCCACCATCAGAGGCGAATGATTTCTGCGGAGCGAAATAGTACACATCGACTTCGGCTGGGTCCCACAGCAGTCCGCCAGCGGCAGACGTAGCGTCAACGACGACAAGTGCATCGCCACTCTCTGCGGGTCGCACGAGAGGCATCATCACGCCGGTTGAAGTTTCGTTGTGGGTCAGAGCGTATGTGTCAATCCCATCTTCACATACCGATTGCGGATGTGAACCAGGTGCGGTTTTGATGACCGATGGCTCGCCGAGATGAGGTGCAGCAGCTGCGGCTTCAGCAAACTTGGAAGAAAACTCACCGAAGACCAAGTGTTGGCTGCGGTTTTCGATGAGCCCGAAAGTGGCAACATCCCAAAAGACTGTCGAACCACCGTTCCCGAGAAGGATTTCCCAGCCGTCTGGCAGACCGAAAAGTTGGCTGAGACCCGAGCGTATTGAACCCACAAGATTTTTAATCGGCGCCTGGCGATGGGAGGTTCCCATCAACCTTGGCCCTGCCAGATTCAGAGCGAGCATTTGTTCGGGGCGAACCTTTGATGGTCCGCATCCAAAACGACCGTCACGCGGTAAAAGGTCAGAAGAAATGCGAATTGATCGGGGGTCACGAGTGCTCACTGTGTAAGCATGGCAGGCATGAGTTCGTTATCCCAAAGCAAGCGCACATCTTCTCGTCTGGCGGCCATCGCCGAATCGGCAACTTTGGCAGTTGATGCCAAAGCCAAAGCCCTCAAAGCTGCCGGTGAAAATGTCATTGGCTTTGGTGCCGGTGAGCCAGATTTCCCGACGCCGGAGCACATTGTTGAAGCAGCGGTCAAGGCCTGTCGGGACCCCAAGATGCATCGCTACACCCCGGCTGCGGGACTTCCCGAATTGCGCGAAGCCATCGCCGTCAAAACCATGCGCGACAGCGGTTTTCAAACAACTGCGAACCAGGTTCTCGTCACCAACGGTGGAAAGCATGCAGTATTCACAGCCTTTGCTGCGCTGTGTGATCCAGGTGACGAAGTGATCGTGCCGGCACCATATTGGACGACATATCCTGAGGCAGTCATATTGGCTGGGGGTGTACCAGTCATCGTAGATACGACGGAAGAAACTGGATTTCGAGTCACAGTTGAGCAACTTGAAAAAGCTTTGACAGAGCGCACGAAAGTTTTGTTATTCGTTTCGCCCGATAACCCCTCAGGTTCGGTTTACCCGCCAGAAGAGGTGAAAGCGATTGGTGAATGGGCAGTGTCGCGTGGCATCTGGGTGATCACTGATGAGATTTATGAACACCTCACCTACGGCGAGCATAAGTTCACCAGCATGCCGACTCTTGTTCCTGAGTTGGCGAATCAATGCGTGATCGTCAATGGTGTGGCCAAGACATATGCAATGACTGGTTGGCGCGTGGGCTGGATGATCGGACCGATCGATGTGATGAAGGCCTCCATCAACTTTCAAAGTCACGCCACGTCTAACGTCAACAATATTGCTCAGGCTGCCGCACTTGCCGCAGTCGCTGGAGACTTGTCTGCGGTTTCAATGATGCGCGAAGCGTTCGAACGACGTGGTCGCACGATGCATCGCATGTTGAATGCGATTCCAGGCGTGACTTGTCTTGAACCTGAAGGCGCCTTTTACTGCTATCCCAATGTGAGGGGTCTATTAGGTAAGACCTTCAATGGCAAGACCGCTCACACCAGCATGGATCTTGCTGACATTATTTTGTCGGAAGTCAAAGTGGCGATCGTGCCTGGTGAAGCTTTTGGAACTGCTGGTTTTGCGCGGTTCTCATTTGCTCTCGGCGACGCTGATCTTGAAGAGGGGATCCGCCGGATCGCTGATTTGGTCGATCGTAGGTAAAGAAAAACTTTGATGTCAGACCGAAGGGTGCTAGTTTGCTCACGTCCGCAATAGCTGACGGCATAGAAAACAGCGAAGTCCGGTGAGATCCCGGCACTGTCCCGCAACGGTAGTTCGTTCAACGAAAGTTGATAACGACGAGTCCGGTCGCCTGATCTGTGTGCGATGACCAACCCTCGAGGCAAGGGCGGATCGCGTAGAACGGCTCGTCTTTTCCACGCACTCCTCTTGCTTCCTCAAAGCAATAGAGGAAGCTTCAATGAAAGCGAACCTATTTAGTGCCAAGAAATTAACGCGACGCGTTCTCATCGGAACGCTGCTGGCGTTCTCGTCAATCGCTGCCGCATGTGGAAGTGATTCAAGCACTTCCCCTGATTCAGTTGCAGTGGATGCGACGCAAGTCGTCTCTGAGGCTCCGCAAAAGATCATCTCGCTATCGGCGACACATACCGAGATTTTGTTTGCCGTGGGTGCGGGTGAGCAAGTCATTGCCATTGACTCAATGTCCAATTATCCTGCCGAGTCGGCAGGCGTTCTCACCGATCTTTCGGCCTATGAACCTAATGTTGAGGCGATCACGGCTTATGAGCCCGATCTCGTTGTGATCGGTGATGACTTCGTTGGTCTTGCCGAACAACTCACGGCAGTGGGAATCAAGTCATGGGTCAGCAGTGCCCCGACAACTCTCGATGAGGCATACGCGCAGATTGAGGATCTCGGTACTGTGGTCGGACATGGTGATGAAGCAATTGCCTTGGCGACTTCAATGAAGAGTGATATCGACGCGATCATTGCTCAAGCACCCGCTCTCGATCAGCCGATTTCTTTTTATTATGAACTTGATGACATGAATTATTCGGTCACGGGCAACACCTTCATTGGTTCAATTTATGCCGCTCTCGGCTTGCAAAATATCGCTGATGCAACGCAGGGCGACACCGATTATCCGCAGTTATCCGCAGAATTCATAGTCAGTCAGAACCCCGACATGATTTTCTTATCGGACACTAAATGCTGCGGAGTCACCGCTGCTTCCGTTGCCGCTCGCCCAGGTTGGGAAGTTCTCTCGGCAGTTCAAGGCGGGGGAATCGTCGAACTTGATGACGATGTGGCGCAACGTTGGGGCCCGCGCCTCGTTGAGTTTGTCCAAGCGATATCAGATGGCGTCAACGCCTACCTGAAAACGCTCTCGTAGTAGGTTTGGTCATGATCCCGAACAAGGAGTTGCAACCTCCAAGATCGTGGTGGATGCCAATGGCGTACATCGTTGTCGGATGTGCCTTCTTGTTCGGGGCAATGATTGGTCCAGCGGGTCCTGTGTGGTGGAGAGTTCCAGGTGAGTTATTGGATCATCTCCCATGGATCAGTGTGCATTCAGGTGCAACTAAACTTGAAAGTACGGTTTTGTGGCAAATCCGCATGCCGCGCGTTGTGCTGGCCGGCATTGTCGGGGCCATGTTGTCTTTAGCCGGCGCTTCATTCCAAGGGGTCTTTCGTAATCCACTTGTTGACCCGTATCTCCTCGGCGTAGCTGGCGGGGCCGGTCTCGGAGCAACGGTCGTGATCGTGACTGGTCGGGCGGCGAGTTCATCATGGCCCATTGATCCGTTGCCATTAGCGGCCTTCGTTGGTGGTCTGCTAGCGGTACTAGTGACTTACACCGTTGGGTCTGCTTTTGGGTCAAGCAAAACTTCCTCAGCAACTTTGGTGCTGGCAGGCGTTGCGGTCACATCGCTGGCGACAGCGTTGCAAACTTTTATGTTGCAAAGAAATACCGATGTTGTCCGTCAGGTGTATAGCTGGATTCTTGGTCGCCTTTCGACAGCCACATGGGGCGATGTGCGTTTGGTCTTGCCGTATGTGATCATCAGTTCGGGAGTTCTGCTGTGGCATCGTCGCCTCCTCGATGTGCTGCGTGTTGGCGACGATGAAGCCCAATCTTTGGGCGCGCGAGTAACTCGTATTCGCCTCACGGTCGTGATCGCCGCGACTCTTGGGACGGCAGCAGTTGTCAGCGTCAGCGGTCTGATTGGTTTTGTAGGCATTGTGGTACCGCACGTTGTACGACTCTTAGCGGGATCAAGTTATCGTCGCATCTTGCCACTCACAGTTTTGTTCGGAGCAGCTTTTTTGATCATTGCCGATATCCCTGGACGGATCTTGTCTGATCCTGCAGAGACACCCATCGGAGTAGTCACCGCATTTCTCGGGGCGCCGTTTTTTATCGTGGTGTTACGTTCACGGCAAGGTACGTCACGATGAGTTCGCTTTCTTTTATTGATGTCAGCGTTTCCTACGGTCGTTCCGTAGCCGTCACTTCTTTCAACGACACGGTGCATCCAGGGGAGTGGCTGTGTCTGATTGGTCCCAATGGTGCTGGCAAGTCGTCGCTATTGCGTGCCGCCGCCGGACTGGTGGCATATTCAGGAAGTGTTCTCGTGGACGGTTCACCGCTTAATTTGCGTTCGGCGCGCCGACGTGCGGCACTCGTGGCTCACGTTCCCCAGTCACCCGCAATGCCTGACGATATGACTGCCTTTGAGTATGTCTTATTAGGGCGCAATCCTTATGTTGGATATTTCGGTCAGGAAACTAAGCAAGATCGGATGATGGTTCAGCGAGTTATTGAGCGACTTGATCTTCAGCCTTTTGCGATGCGTCCTTTGGGAACTTTGTCTGGTGGTGAGAGACAACGACTGGTGATTGCGCGGGCATTGGCTCAAGAGGCACCAATCATGTTGCTTGACGAACCTACGACAGCGCTTGATATTGGTCATCAACAGCAAGCCCTTGAACTCGTTGACAGTTTGCGTCGTGAACACGGATTTACCGTTGTCTCAGCGATGCATGATCTCACCCTGGCTGGCCTCTATAGCGATCGCTTAGCGTTACTGCATCAAGGTCATTGCGTGGCCAGCGGGCCAGCGCAAGAGGTGTTGAAGGCTGAAACTTTGTCAGAGTTTTATGGGGTTTCGGTCAGCGTGCATCATGAAGAAGATGGCACCGTCGTTGTTGTACCGCGCCGAACAGTCCCGCTTGCTTAAGAAATAGGC
>CALGTP010000347.1 GCA_937902105.1 uncultured Actinomycetes bacterium | reverse complement strand
CCTCAACGTCACGCGCTACAAGCACCCGAACGGCAGCTTCAGCGCCTCGTGTCCACGCGACTCGCGCAAGGTCCTCGTCGAGGCCGCTGTCCTCCTCTTTGCTATCAACGTCCTTATCCTGCGCGCGGTGGCCTCGCACTGCATCGACACGAACACCGTCATCAACGTCACGCAGCAGCGCATCCTCGCCTGCGTCAGCGTACACCGGTCGCAGCTCGCGCGCGCCGACGAGCTTACGCGTCAATACGTCGCAGCGCGGAACGCGCCTGGTGCGCAGATGCGGTGAGCTTTCCGCGTCGATGCTCGGCTTCGTCGGCGCTCGTGCTCTGAACTTTACGCCCTCGCTCCGTATTTCTAGATACGTGCTGTACAAATGCAGCACCCACGCAGCCAGACAACTCGTAACGGTAAACGCAATAATAAACACGACGTAATCCATGCACCAGACCACGCGTCTCTTTTATACCTCAGCGGCGCTCTCGCCAAGATATTCGTTTTTTTGGCTGTACTGCACCTCATTTTCTCTTTTTGCATCCGTATATTGACTCAAGCTATATGCTTTCTGAATTTTTATTGTGCACGCCTTCGCTGGACACCCCCAGCTATCCTGACGAACGAATGCGCTCGTACGCCCGTCTTTACTCGACAAAGCGTAATAATTTTTCCAGCAATCAGGACAAATGACACAGTGCATACAAGGCCAGAAAACAACGTTGGCCATATACTTGGTACAAATTGCACATTCTTTTGCCGATCCTGGAGGATGCGGAAAAAGCATGTTGTTTGGTCCCACGTTTTTACGAGGCGGTAGCGTAATGACATTACCGGGTCCTGGTGCTTTCGGCGTGTCAGGGCGCGTGCCGTTACTCGGAACAAAAGCTCGTATCTCTTGGACAATTACCATCAATTCTCGTAGTATTTTTTGTAAAGCTTCTGTGTCAGGCACGGGCATAAGCCCACCGACAGTGTGTTATATAGAACTTTATTCGAAATAAGCGCGCCCTAAGCAATAGTCGTATTGTGCTTCTCGTAGCATATCCTCCACTGAATATAACAACAAACGCAAAAACCAACACACAAAAATGCAATCACATAAGGCAAAGCCGGGTCGTCCATGCCCCTGCAACACGCACGTTATATAGCGTCGGTTCGTGTTGAGAGTTCCGCGTAGATGCGCCGCGCACTCTGCAGCACCCTCCCGCCCTTCACATCGCATTTTTTCACAACGCATCCGTTCACATCACACGCGTGCTCGGTTCTCGCACACGCCACACAGATCAGCCACGCCGGCCGCGCAAACATGTCGTTGCAGCTCTTTGCGTTTTGGTAGTCGATAAACACGAGCTGGTACTGCGCCGCATCGTCTGCACTCGCCCGCACAATGATGTTGCCCGGATTCATGCGGTCGCCGACGACGAGACGGTGCTCGGTGAACACCGCACACGTGTGCCTCAGTGCCTGCACAAGTGCTGCTGCGTCCGCGCGCTGCACATTCCCGCGCTTGCGCCACAAAAAGTCACGCAGCGTTTCGCCTGTGACGTACTCCATGAACAAAAAGTATGTCCATCGTTGCGTTTGTTTCCCGTGAAGCTCCATACGTCCAGTTTGCAAACGAACAACGCCGTACAGCGTAGGCGACACGGCCATGCCGAGAGCACTGACCTTTGCATGCAGCGCGACCTCTCCGTCCATAACGCGTTTCACATTCACCACCGCCGGCGCGTTTTTCTGCCACTGCGTGTGCGCAACGTCGACGATATTCTCGATGCGCTTCACTACCGCCGCCTCGCCGTCGACGAACGTGTGGAAGACCGTTGCCGTTGCGCCGCGGGCCAGGACCTGCTCCGGTAGACAGTCCAAGCACACCGGGCTCGCGCTCGGATCTGTAAGAACGCAGTCGAAGCGCATCTGTCGCTCAAAAGCACTTCATGCGCATGAAGACCTTGTCTTTTTTCTTCCACGGCTCACAGCACGTCCTTGCGCACAAACGCGAGCACGGGCATCAGGCTGATCACCGGGCTGTTGCGGTTGAAGCCAAGCGCCTCGCACCGCTGCAGGAACGTCTCTTCTGGGAAGAGCGAGAGATGCTCGTCGCAGTCGTCGTCCGCACACAACAGCGCCGGGTTCGCGCCGCGCACCGACGACACGACCGCCCCGCGCCCGGCGAACTTGTCGTGATACCGAACCGTCGCCGACGGGAAACACGAGCACTGAGCGCTCGCGTTGAACACCGTGCCGTACGAGTTCGCGCTGGCGTTGTCCGTCGGGCCCTGGAACAACCAAAAGCCCTCGCCCGCGTGCATCTCGAAAAGCACGCCGTTCTGTGACTTGTCCAGAAAGCACCCGCTGTTCACAACGTGCACAGCGTTCCTGCTGCTGTCGAGGTAGATGTCGTGCTGGAACGTCACCGTCGTCGGGTGCGCTGCGCGCCGCGTCTTGGTCGGGTCCTCCGTGTCAATCACGCACGTCAGCGGCAGCTGCAGCGCCTCCGAGACCAGCGCTGCGACACGGTTGTGGTTGCGTACCGTCGCCGCGCGCAGCCACTGCGTCTCCTCGGCGCACACAAACTGCGCGCACGTCGTGTTCGTGCACGAGTCCTGCCACAGGCGGTACATCTCGTCGTCGACAAACGGCAGCGACCCGCTCACAACAATGAAAATCTTGTGCTCGATGCGGTCTTTCGTGTTCTTGCGCACAAACGCGTGGTATACGCCGACCTTGCTTGGAAGCTGCTCGGTCCATACGCGCCGGTCGCTGCGGTCGTGCGCCAGAAACGACATCACGCCTTCGATGGCCTCCAGCTCGTCGTCGTCTGGCATGCAGTCGAAGCTCGGCGCGTGCTCGCAGTCCGTTGCGCTCATCGCCGCTACGAGCGTCGCAAGGCTCGCGCGCCCCGCATCTCTATCGCTCAGCAGTCGCAGTACGCTCGTGTTGAAGCAGGCCTCGTCCGCCGCGCGCACCTCGTACATCGCCGTGCATGCAAATAGCGTCTTTGGGATCGGCATCACGCTCGCCGAGTCTGACGCGTTGCACGTGAAGTGGAAGCCCGCGAGCTCAAGCCCCTCGTTCATGTGGTGGTTCGGCAGCAACTTCACGTGTGTCTGCTGCGACGCCTCGACCACCGTGTGCACTGCGTCGCTTTCGAGCGGACTCAGGCGGAACGTCGCTGTCGATGAGTCCACGCGCGCATGCTGCGAGCCTTGCATCTTCCGCAGCCGCGCGCGCGGCATATACGAAACCGCCCCGACCTGCAGATTCAACGACGGTGCTAGACGCTCCCGACACGTTGCCCGGCGCGTCGCTCACCACGTACGTCAGCAGCAGCGGTAGCACCCGCTTCCACGCGTCGTTCAGGCAGTAGATGTCGCGTCCGCCCGTGAGCACCACACGCCCGCTGCGGAACACCAGCAGCACCACGTTGCTCAGCGACGACCGGAACACGAGCCCCTGACACAAAACAAACGGCAGGAAAACGTCATATCTCTATATAACTGCGTCGCATCGACGAGCAATGCTCGTCAAGATACATTTTGAAATATTGGATAGACACGAGTGCAACAAGTTGTTCGAGTACCTCAAAAAAAAACCAAAAGATATATGGAATTACGAGGAACGCGTCAAAGATATATTCAAAGAAAATTATGACAAACGACCCGAACGGTCCAAATCAAAAACGTTCGAACCAAACTTCACTGCGCACTGGACCGATGACGACATCCTAGATACACAAGTCACGAGAGACTGTCTGCCGAGAGACCCTCAGCATATTGTTCAATACGAAGCCACCCTAAGAGCAGGCACTAGCGATCCAAGGATCCTTGTAGACCTTCTACGGCGCTGTAAATGTGTGCAAGAAGGACTCGTTGGTGCAAACTGGAAGATTAAAGCGTGGTATCAAGACACATGGACTGAAGATACAGGCAATGACAATCATCTGCAGACCCTTTTGTTTCGATTAACAGAATCATAAAAATACGCAAAAATAAAAACCGGAAACATGCTCCGCTGGAACGTGCATTCGATGTTGTGGTCCGCGTAGAAGCGCGCGAGGTCCACGTGCTGCTGCTGCAGCATTAGGTCCGCGTGTCCCACGATGTTCTGCATCTGGATGTTCTCGACCGCAAAGTGCACGCCGTCGATGTTCTTGCGCAGCAGGTCGAGCACGTTGTACACCGCGCGGATGCACGAGATGAAGTCGCGGCAGCCCGTCAGCACGCACTTGCCGCTGCCAAACAGCAGGATCGTGCACGTCGGCTCGTTCAGCCGCACGGTGATCGCCGCGAACTTCTTCTTCACAAAGCACGAGTTCGGCAGCAGCGTGTTCACCATCTTCAGGTCGAGCGGCGCCGTCGACACGGCGATGCGCGCCGTGCCCACCACGTTATGCACGAGCGCGCACTGCGGCGGCTGCGCTGTCGTCCGCGAGAGGTCAAACACGTCAAGGTAGTACATCAGCGACCCGAAGCTGCTCACGTCGCGCACCCGCTGCGAGCCGTCCGCGCGCCGGCGCCGGCGCATTTCGTGTGTTATCCCGCGTTGTCAACACTTGCGTATGTTGCGCAAAAACGTGGGCTTGATTTTATTGTCGTACAACGCATGTGTTTATCAATTGTCCGTTCTCTAGTTCTTGTACGCTAAAAAATACAAGAGACACAGACGCGCTATGCTCTGCAAAAAGCGCATGGCTGCATGCAAAAACTGCTTCCTCACCGCGCCCACGGCCGACTGCGCCTACGCGTCTGCGTCAGAGTGCGCGTACGAGCGTCCGCCAGCAAAACGCGCCCGGGAGCCGAGCGAGCCGAGCGAGCCTTCCGAACATAGCGACGATGATGCGCAGACTGCCAAGCTGCACGACGCCCTGCATGCCGCCGCCGTACAATTTGGCAAGCGCGGTCCAGCCCGCGGCGAGAAGAGCACCAGCGAGGACGAGTTCGTCGTGAACGCGCAGCCGCGCCGCGGGCGCCGCAGCAGCCCCAGCGCGCCACTGCCCT
>CALGTP010000346.1 GCA_937902105.1 uncultured Actinomycetes bacterium | reverse complement strand
CGGGGAGACGTGCAGGGGGCTGCCACGTCCGGTGCCCCCAACGCCACAAATGACGACACCACCTTGGGCGTACCTCCCTGCAGGGCATTCATTACGGCCTGCTTCAGCACGTCCACTCCGCACTCCGGTAAGCCGTCAACTAGGAGGCAGTCCTTCGTAGAATCACCAGTATTGTAAACAATGCCGTTAGAACTGGCGAATCTGTGAAGGGCTTGAGTGTGCAAGCTGGCCGCGATCGGAGATGAGCTTGCCATACTGAAGTCATCGACAAACCCTTCCATGATGTCAATATTGTCTGTGGAGACGGAGTCGAAGACACTTAACCGTTCAGAGTCCGATCTGCACCGCTGGAATGCCTTCAAGATGTCTGCACCTGCCCGGTCAACGTAGTCATGCGCAATTGTGCCGAGCAGCGCTGTTTCAATATCTTCAGCCCGGGCGATGATGTTCGCAGTGTCCCACTCGTCCTCTTTAGTGAAAACGCCTTGGTACGTAGCCAACAGGGCACGTGTGACCAGCGGGTGTGCTGACACGCCCGGCGGAGGGTGCGATGAGCAGACCTCTCCTGCGCAACTTGCTGTCAACGATCCATAAATGGGCATTGATGGCGATACTCCCTGGATTGTGCCGCCACCTCTCGGTTTGATGGCTGGGAGTAAAGCCACGGTACCCTTGGGGGTATCGTCACGAAGCAGGAGGCGGTGCTGAGTCAGCAGCTTGGATTGCACAGTGAGGTCTTGTGCTGAAAGCATCGCCCTTGCCATTCTCACCTGGAACTGGCAGTGGCGTCCGCCATCGAATCCGCCATGTGCGTCGCTGTATTTGCGAATGGTCGGCAACCCTAGTTTCCTTCTCCGTGCCTTGCCATCCCATCTTGTGATGATTAACACCCTGGCGTCTGCACGGCCGCCTTGCTGCCATGGGCTCGAGGACGACATTAATCTCGGCGCGCCTCTGAAGTGGATGCCATCAGCTATCGTGGACATCACGGGATGGCATATGCCCAGGGGCCTGAAGGATGACTTGACGTGTCTTGGCTTGCCCCTCCCTTTGAACAGGTGCAGCACTTGCACACCCATGTAACAACGGGCTATGGAGGCACATGCCCATGTGATGTTGAGCGTGCCGGCGATCACAGGCGCAGATTTCCGGTTTCTTGCCAGAGCACGCATAGCAGCAATTGGCAAGTAGCTTGATGTCTTGCTGGCAGGCCGCTTTAGTCCGAAGACCGTCCCTTGCTTGTTGGTGAAATAAAGCTCTGTTGCTTCACGGTCGTCAGGGTCGAGGATGGGCAAACAACCCTCGACGGCAGAGTGTGATATGCGAGCGCATTCAGCTACAATGGCTGCTGCTGTTCGGCACGCATTGTCCTCGGCGGCACGGCAACATCGGTGGTCTAGGGAGCTGATAACTAGTCTGTGCTGGATTAGCTCAGCTGCCTTCTCATCGCTGCTGATGTCGATCATCGCAGTGGGTTGGTCGGAGTGTTTCTTGGACAGGTGTGTTTTCAACGCACCTTGTCCCTTGAGGCACGCTTTCACCCATGTGTCGTGCATCGTCATCGGCCTCGGTCTGTGCAAGGTCATGCGAGTAATTTCCAGCCATGTACTCGCCACTTTGGCGTAAGCAACATTTCCTTGTGAAGGAGTTTGATCAACTGTGTCTTGCGCATCTTGGTAGACTTGCCTGGCATGCTGGAGAAGCATGTTGTTCTCCCGCAGAGCGCGATTAGAGTCACTGGGCTGCTTCTTTGGCATCTTGACTGTGCCAGTTGCGTGTCCGGACATAACCATAAACGTATCGAGCAACAATGCCACGGCAGACGTTGTCAACTGGTTGTATGATGCTTTCTGTGGCGACTTGGCGCTGTGTAGGGCCAGTCGGTGCATGAAACTCGCCAACGCTCCCACTTCCTCAACCATGTGTGTAACAGCATCGTCCCATGCTCCTTGATCCCGTGACCATGTTAGCACTTCCTGGTTTCGTATTTCCTGGCGCCCGTTCGCAACTGGGCATACAGTGTGCAAGACTTGCAGGTTGATGCTGAAGGGTGTGGGCGAAATAGACAGGAAATGGTCGGATTTGCATTTGCTTGGTAATTGGATCACCTTTGCTGCTAAGCCACCGGGCAAGTGTGCATACACCTGCTCACGACAGAAATGGATGTCCAAGGAACCGCCTTTGGTGTGCGTTTGGGGACTAGGCAGAACCTTAAAACCTCGTTCCTGCAGCAGGTCATTGAAGAAAAAACCGAGCTTTGCTTGCAGGGATCCTTTGGCCGCGGGG
Source organism: uncultured Actinomycetes bacterium (assembly GCA_937902105.1). Lineage (GTDB taxonomy): Bacteria > Actinomycetota > Acidimicrobiia > Acidimicrobiales > Ilumatobacteraceae > Casp-actino8. The sequence continues at coordinate 2,702 of CALGTP010000346.1, read as the reverse complement.
GCACCGCTGCCTGGCGCAACGCCCCGCAAGTTAAAGTCGCCTAAAGCCCAACCGTGGTGCTGCGATGAACCTTCCAATGCACAGAAGGTTTGCAGTGCATCAGCCAAAAAATCTTCGTGCTCGGCACGGGTCCATTTTCCAGCCCATGGCGCATAGCTGGCCAGAATGAAGCATTGTCCGATTTTGATTGCACATCGTTGGGTGGTTGTGACATGCCCTTCCTCCATCAGCTCCCAACCATGTAAGGCAGAGTTGATCAGAAAGCCAACTATTTCAAATTTCCCGCGTGAGGCGTCCATGGGGGGGCCTGCCCATTTGAAGCCCAAGCTGCCATCCAGGTATGGCAAGTCGTCCGTGGCCGGGCAGCCAGACACCGCGCAGATATGCACTTTCTCTGCAGCAAGAGGCTGGAAAAGTTGTTGGAAGGCTTTCCTTGATGGTGGGACAAGCTCCCACCAGCCAAAAGTGGCTACCCGCAGTTTTTCCGTGACCGGAAGCTGTGGTTTTCCGAGGTCTTGGTGGAAACATTTTTGTGGCAGGTGTCTGGTCGGCTTGAAATAAGGCGGAATGACATGATGAGTCTTTTGAGTCAAACTGATGCCTTTTGGTAGGTGAGCTGCAACGCATTTCAACGCGGATTCAGTTGCATGTACCGCTTGGAATAGGGAGAGGGGCAGTGAACCATCGCAGAGGCAAGGGCATATAGATGATGGCTCGTGGTGAAAAGTGCGTGGGGATTGAGACTTAATCTCTTTTAGTTCGCGTAGTAGAAACAACGTGTCCAAGGACCATGCTGTGGCCAAAGAGCCAGGAGCATGAATTTGACGAGCGGCTTCAACCCACCGCTGCTGGAGCACCTCGACGTGGTGCTCCAGCTTCACCTGCGAAACGGGACCGCCTTCGAGGGCGGTGGGAACTTGTGCACCGCATTGGTGGCGTCCTTGAAGGGGTAATGCATTGGAAAAACGGCCCGCAGCCGCGCATTCAGGGATGGCTTTGAATTTGGTGTCATAAGCCGGCCCGTGCCCTGTAGCCACACAATAGTACCCACAGGGGTTACCACCACCTGCTGGCCTGCGCTACCGACGCCGGCGATCGAGTTGGAGTGCGCCTCATCTGCCGTGGACGTCACCAGCCGACGGACGATGATGCCGCATCGCTCCAGCTCCTGCCACCATAAGTACTTGGCCGTCCGGGCTTCATGGTGAAAGCATAGAAATTCATACTCGGCTGCTGCTTCCTGGGGCTTGGCAGCAGGAAGCGTGGAAACGATGTCATCGTACTCCATGGCAAAATCCACGAGGGGCGACCCCGGATTATCCTTTCGAAGGTCCGCGTAGGCTTGAAGTTGGAAGTCTTCTGGTCCTGGTCTCTTCTTTGGCCAGATGACGGGTAGGTTGCATAAGGCCCAAAAGTCCATTGCATCACCGATTGGCTGGCGGGCGGCATTCCGATTTCCCTTGTGACTATTGGTGGTCCTCTTGGGGGACCGAGAACGAGAGCGTCCGTGTTCTGCCGGCGTTTCCTTCTCGATGGACTTGGCGCGGCCGTGAGTAGAGGCAGAACTGCTCGGTTTTACTGACTTGATGCTGTTCTGGGCAGGGCTGCTTGGCGCTGCCCATTTGGTTAGCCATTCGGTTGGAATCAGCCCAGTTGCCAATGCCTTCCCCAGGCTAGGTGCGTCGAGGCATTTCATAAGGTTGAATTTGCTCTTTGCTAGGAGGTCTGCGACGGCCACGCATTCCTCTTCGGTGCTACTTGGGCAGGCGGCATATGCGGCACTAGTGACATTCACGATGTGCCTGATGACTGGCTCGTCCAAGGGGCATTTTGCCATGAAGTGAACTCGCCCGGCTGCTTCATAGTTGTTGGAGGGGTTCATCAGCAGGCCGTCCATATCCGCAGTATTCATATGGAAACCTGCCATGGTCATGGCGTCAGCCATGGTGTTGACCAGTTTGACAGTTTTGCGGGTCGTCAGGATTTGGCTGTTTACCTCTACTTCACCTTCTGACTCCTCTCCCTGCTGTGGTAGTGATGTTGCCTCACTCCTGCGTACAAAGTAGGTCTTGATATTCATTGTTGGGCTGGCATGATGTTCATCTGCGGCCGATGCCTCTGTGCTTAGGGCAATGGTCACCGCATCTTCGCCAACCTCTTTCTTGAACACGACCGCCTTCCCAAAGACAGCTGCCAAGATGGCGTGCGCTGCGCGCAAGTTGGGTGACCAAACCTTCCGGCCACGTTGACCCGTCTTTTCACTCGGTCCCGTCGTGTACTTGACTGCTTCTCCGTGCTCGTTCTGCAGGTGGTCCAGGACAGAGCGGGCAATAGAGAGGTAGTCGGGGAGCCCGTTTAGCGGATGAGCTTTTGCCCAAAGGTATGCATCGATGATGGCCTTGTCCATGTCGATGTCAGACCCTTTTCCTTGGAGCCTTGCTAACGTAGTCCGCAACGCATCCGTCATTAGCTGTGTTTCACCATGGTTGTCCGCCGTCGCTGTTTGGGTAGCACCACGCTCGTCGACTGCATTGTCATGGAGGTTGGCATAATGTGCGACCACTTTGGCTAGGTCTCTGGGCGTTAAAGCCCCTGGGCCGTAAACATCCACTTCCAGGGACACCGCTTCCATAATGTCATCGAACTTATCCACGTTCATTTCCATCAGCATGAGCTCAGCGACGGCGGATGTGCACAAGCCA
>CALGTP010000345.1 GCA_937902105.1 uncultured Actinomycetes bacterium | reverse complement strand
AGCCACGGAACTGATGAAATCCTGCCTCTTGGCAAGCCACATCTGTGGGGTAATTTCGAACCACTTCCTGGCAAACTCGTTGTTAGAAAAATCTTTGAGATGATCGTCCCACTTGCGTCGAGGTCTGCCTGGCATTCTAAAGTGTACTTGTTCACCGTGGGCCGGTGCAGAAGGGTCCCACTTAGCGGCGCGTGTGGGCCAGCACTGTGGCTTTGCAGTAAATCGCAACATCAGGTTGAATTGTCTGTTTGCAAATTGTTCGGACCAGGGCCTCAGAGGATATTCGGATAGAGCAGCGGCCAGCTTAGAGTTGACACGGCGGGTAGTGCAGGCCCAGTCTTCATCCGGATATCTGACCCAACCTGCTATTGATCGAAGCATGCGCCGTCTTGTTGCGTCCAGCTGCTGCAACTGACCAGGAGTAAGCGGCATTGCTGTCATCCCAAACAAAGCTGTTGGCGTCACCACGCACTCAAACAATTTCAAACGCAGGCTGATGTGAACATTGCGGTTCATGAGGCGGGAGCGGTGCTTATGAAACCGGCCCCATGCAGCAGCAACCCTGTGATCCAGTTCTACCGTGCTGCGTGCCCGCAAATCTCCAGGGATGTGCCTTCCAAGGTATTTGTGCTCTGTTCGTTGTGTAAGCACCTCAACCATCCCATTAGCGACCTCCACGATCAAAGGCAGCTCAAGAGCCTCTGTAGTGAAAAAATTGGTTTTACTGGTGTTCAGGGATAGCCCCACAATCTCGAGTTCAGAAACGAGCAGTTCCACCATGTAGCAAAGCTCCCCCAAGGAATTAGCATATATGATGAGATCATCAGCGTAGCGAATGTTCGTCAAACGCTCGCCATGATCTATTGCAATGCCCAAGTGTCTCAACTTACCCTTCCAGTTGCGGATTGCCGTCTCCAGGCCTGCATTGAACAGTAGCGGGCTGATAATATCGCTTTGTTTTACACCGCGCAAGATCTGGAAGGTGCGCCCGTTGCCGACAGAGCCAGTTTGATTAGAATACAAAGTTGCCAAGAGTGCCAAATATGCCTCTCCTACACCCTGCGCCCTGAGTGTTTCAAGAAGCGAGCCGTGCTCGATGCGGTCAAATGCTTTGCGCAGATCCAAACTAGCAAACCACATCGGCACTTTGAACTCCAGCGATGTCCCAACAACTGTATCCAGCACAACAAGTTCATCTTCGACTGAATACTCTGCACGGAAGCCGCATTGGTCATGCGACTGTTGTGGTTCCAGAATTCCCCGCAAGCGTCCGTACAGCATGCGCGAAAATATCTTGTAAGTCACGTCTAAGATTGCAGTGGGCCTCCAGTTCGAAGCTTGCGATAAGTCCCCAGACTTGGGCAGCATGCTGAATAAAGTGTGTTGCCACCGTGGCTCCAAGCAACCAGTGCGTAGCATAGTGTTGTAAATGCCCAATAATGCTTCGTGCAACTCATTGCTACCAAATTTGAACACTTCCACAACTATGCCGTGTTGGTCTGCGCACTTGCGATTTGCCATCCGACGCAAAGCACCCTTCAATTCAGACACTTGAAACGGCGGGATGCCAGAGAAGCCGTAAAGGCTAGCATATTGGAGTAACGTGGAAGCAACCTGCGAAGAATGTTGAGAAGTTGTGTGGAATATATCTCCCAGGAAATCTGAAAACACATCTTCGGATGGTGCGTTGTCGGTTGTGTTGCGCTTCTTCCGGATGGGATCGCATGGTATTGTGTCCATCCGTTGTAGGTCAACAAACTCGGCCAATACGTTCTCCAGTTGTCTGTTTTGTTTTTGCCGGATATGCTTCCGAAGCTCTTTCTTAAGTTGTTTTGCTACCTCTTTTCTCTCTGCTTTGCTGTTGCTGTCTCGACGTTTTTTGTAAAAGTTCTTGCACTGCTGGTTGTTGCCAAGGTTGTATGAAAGTGTCGGTTGGGTTGCTTGGTGTGCTAGCCACAGCTGCCGTTAAAGCAAGCTTCTCCAAACTCTGTAGCGTGGCAGGTGTGTGTGCACAAAGTTGTGTGTGTAGGTCGTTGTGGTATGCTTGTGGGGTGCCGTGATTGTCCAAAATAGGCTTCCATCCCCTTTGTACTCTGCGCCTCTTCCTCTGGGCATTGCGGCGGAAGCTTTCCAAAATAAAGGATGCATGCACTGCTCTGTGGTCAGAGTTCATGTCAATGCTGTTTGACGGGGAACATGAAACAACCTGCAGACCAGAACTTGCCATGATGTAATCAAGCCGTCGCTTGACGCCCACAGAACTGCAGAATGTCCAGGAATCACTTGTGTAGCCAGACCCCGCTGAGTTTGCGATGCTCAAGTCATAGGCATTGGCATACTCATTCAGAAGTGAACCACGTAGCCCCACGTCCAATTGTGTATTGAAGTCGCCTCCCAAAATAGAGATGTATCCCTTTGCACGGGCATCCGATGTTATGAAGCATAGAGAATCATAGAAAGATTGCAGGTCTTCAATTTTATATCCAGCGTGAGGGGCATATGCAGCAATGAAACGTATTGTACGGTGCCTCATACGAATATCCACTGCAATGACTCTGTCTGAAACAAAGTGGTGTTGCCGAATGTTCCCAACATGTTTAGAATGAATCAAGATGCCTGTTCCAGAGCCCTTAGCATCTTTCAGACAAATGTAAAGGCAGTGATCGC
>CALGTP010000344.1 GCA_937902105.1 uncultured Actinomycetes bacterium | reverse complement strand
GGAGAGGGGGAGGGGAGGGGGGGGCATATTTTCAAAGGCGCGCGGTTGCGCCCAAACGCAAATTCCGAAAACAGAAGCCATGGATAGTCTCGGCGCGCGATACCATGTCTAAAAAACAATACGTCGTGAGCGCAAGCCGGAAATCGAGCGGGCGACGACGGCGTGCAAACTTCGAGAAAAACGGCAAGCCTCGCGCGATTGGAAAAGAGAGTTTCGCTGGCTCGCAGGTGTTCACTGCGGGAACAATATCGAACGCAGCAGCACGCGACACAGGTCGCCTTCTCTTTTTCCGCAATGTTAGAAAAAATGCGCGAGTGCGCGCGAGCGAGAAAATGCGATACGGATGTGGCTGTGTTGCTCGCGCGGCAACAAAAAGAAGAAAATCGTGTCGGCAAATAACTCCCGGGCAGAAAGCAATAACAAGGCCGACAAAATCGCAGGAGCGCGCTTGCGAATAGCTAGCAGCCCACGGCTAAAATTCTAGGCACAAAATCGTGCCACCCTGGCGCGGAAACCGCACCACACCGCTAGGAGTCGTGCGCTCTAGTCGCGGCCAGAGCCACCACTGCTAAAGCAGTCGCGGCAAGTCCAACACGCCCGCCACCTAAAGCAAGACCGAACAACTAATCGCGGCGTAGGGCTCGAAGCAAAACCAATAAAGCCCAAGCTAACGTCAAAGCCATTCGCCGCGAACCCCAAGCAACAAACCTATGCCGCTCTTTTGCTCGGTGGTCGACCGAAAAAAAGCGCTTGCAAGGTGCCAAGCGAATCAGAATGAATAGCGGCAGCCAGAAACCGTGCAAGAAAGCTGTCATCCAATAAACGAGAAACGCGAACGAAAAGTACGACGAATGAATCAAAACGCGCCACTGAGGGCGATCGAGCGCGCGCGGTATGGCGGATGCCGAATGCCAAAGCGATACAGCACGCGAAAGAAACATAGCGGATGACTAATGACAGATCGACACGCCGCAGACCCGCGTGGCAAGTGCAGAGATCGCCAAGCTCAGCTGTTGGATAGCGTGTGACGGGTGAGAAACCTATTGGACAAACGGAACGAGCAAACTTGCCAGAACCCATTTCCGCACGGTGGCGACACAGCCGCGTATCAGCTCGGGGACTTCGGTGCGTACAGTCGCGCGAGGTAGCTCCACGGCACGTCCACATGAATTCGCCAGCTCCATGGCGACAGAATACGCAAGCGCCAGACAACTTTTTCAAAACGAACACGGGACGGGCGCGGGGCCAGATGGGTGACGACGATGACGGGCTTGGACCGCGCCGATGAAAACCCGAGCCGGGTCGGCCAAGCCACAAAAGCCAAAACTAATCCAGCAGACCCAGGAGCCACACAGCAAAAAACAAAAACCTATATTTTTTTGCCGCTCGCCTACCCGGCATCCGATCAGGAAAACGCGCTCACAAAACCTAAAACATTTTGATGCCAAGCGAGTGGGAAATAATCAAGATGTGATAAATATTGCTGAGAATTGCATACCGGCGAATGAGAAACGCAAACGACGATTGTGATGAATAACTCAAGAGGCAAACCGAGCGCCAGCGAGCGAACGCAGGATGGCGGTTGACGAATGCCAACGCGATGCGACACGCGCGATGGATCACTAAGACCAACGGATGACAAATGACAGATCGGCATGCTTCGAACTCCAAATGACAAATTCAAGGAGAAACTAGCTCGGACGCCGGATAACGGATGTCAGGTAGGAGAGGTATGGAAAAACCAACAAAAGGCAGACAGGCCGAAAACTATTCCCACGCGGTGGCAGCACGTAGCCGTGCTCCAGCCATAACACTGCACGTGCGGCGCCAAGGAGTGCCGCAGCACGCACGCACGAATTTCCCAGCTCCAAGGCATAGAAGACCCAGGCCTGCGAAGAACATTTGCAAAACAAACGCGTAATGAACACGGTCCGGATGGGCGACGACGGGGAGCAGGTTTCGAGAAGTGAGTTGGGCACAACTCAACGCGAAACGTGGCAGAAACTTGGAGGCAGGGGGGGCAACTGAAGGATGTCTAGAAACGAAACACCGCGCGCGCCGCACGAACAAACTCGAGCATGATTGTGATGCTACAGCGAACGGAGATGCCTAAATATAAATATGTCCGGGAAACAAAAACCGAAGCCAATACGCAGCCGTGCAATTAGATCATTCCGCAACGGAGGAGCAAGCGAAAAACCGAACGCCGAAATATTGAAGTTGGTAAAAAAACCTGAAGAGCCGGCCAGGCGTGGCCCAACAAAACGAAACACTGACTGCGGGCAGCACGCCCGTCGCTTCGAGATTGCGTTGCGACCACCGAAGTCGAACCGTAAATTCGCAATTTTCGCTGAAATCCCAAAACCTTCCAAAACGTACGATATGGGAAAAACAATTCTTCAAACCACTGGCAGCGTGTCAACTTTGCTTGGTTGATGGAATGGTGGCTCTGATTGCGCTTATCAAACACTGTCTGTACTGTTCTTAAACTTGGTAGTACGTGCTTGCAGACTTGCACTATTGATGGCTGCATGCTGCTGTTATTGGTTTCTTTCTGCTGCTGTTGATGCCGAATCTGAAGGACGCATGTTCATTACGTTCATACTTGTCTTGGTTGTCATGTCACCACTTATATTCGTTTGCAAAGGTATTGCCGCCCACAAGCCATAAGTTTGGCGAGCAACACTTGTGCACTTGGAATGAGAGACTCGAGAATGGCTGGAGCTTTTCATCCAGGAGATAATTTTACATGTGACTCTGCTGCCTCATCATCTACTGAGAAAGGGCAGAAGTGGCTTTATTTTACGGTCGAAATTTAAGATGAGGTGGCTGTGTTTTTACAAACTTGTGGTGTTAAAATCACCTCTTGCTTTGCCCATGTTGCA
>CALGTP010000343.1 GCA_937902105.1 uncultured Actinomycetes bacterium | reverse complement strand
GCATCAAGCAGGTTCCCGAGGTGTACGAAAGCCTGCGTCGGGCCGTTCCTCTTCAGCGCTGGGGCAGAGCCGAAGAAGTGGCAGCAGTTATTGTTTTTCTGGCCTCACAGGCGGCAAGTTTTGTGACTGGAGCGATCGTTCCAGTTGACGGTGGTATTACTGCTAACACTGGGCAATTTACGCCACGTGAGTTGCCGGCAGATTCTTAGCAAGATGATGAAGAAAAATGTCCTAAGGAGAAAAAGATGACAGAGCACCCAGAGAATTATGAAGATGTCACCGTCTTTGGTCTTGACGAGGATGTTGAGGAACAACTCCTATTGGCGCAAAATGAATGCACCTTTATTTGGTCAAATAAAGAAGGTTGGCCAGTGGGTGTGATCATGTCCTATGTCTGGCGACGAGGAAGTTTTTGGCTAACTGCATCATCGCAACGAGCACGAATTTCCGCGGTCCGCCGTGACCCACGAGTGTGTGTCGTTGTCACCTCAACTGGATCATCAATGGCGCGTAATAAAACTGTCACCTGGAAAGGCGAATGCGTCTTGCATGATGATCAAGCAACAAAGGATTGGTTTTATCCAGAGTTGTCAGAAGCGATTCTCGGTGGTCCGTCAACTCAGCGTGACGCCTTCACCTTATTTTTAGATTCCCCCCGCCGTGTCATCCTTGAAGTCAAGCCGACGCAACGTATTGGATATGACGGCGGCAAGATGGGTAAGGCAACATCCGAATGGATGGCCGAACAGGCCACTAAAACGAAAGCAGATAAATCATGAGTGAACGACTAGGACTAACGGCCGATCAGGTCTTGACAACGACGCGCTCGGTGCGCAAGCGACTCGACTTGCAAAGGCCTGTGGAGCGTGAAGTATTAATGGAGTGCATCGAAATAGCTCATCAGGCACCAACTGGTTCCAATATGCAGGGTTGGCGTTGGCTCTTCGTTGATGACCCAGTGAAGAAGAAGGCTTTGGCCGATATGTATCGCGGAAACTTTTATCCATATGTCAATGACCCCAATCGCCCCCGAGGAGATCATCAGGGTGAGCGAATCTTGGATTCAGCGACCTATCTCGCCGATGTCATGGATCAAGTTCCGGTGTTACTGATTCCGCTCATTGCTGGTCGCCTCGATACTGGCACTCCAACTTTTGGTCAAGCTTCGGCTTGGGGATCATTGTTGCCAGCAGTTTGGAGTTTCATGTTGGCATTGCGCGAACGCGGTATGGGTTCAGCATGGACAACTTTGCATTTGCCCAACGAAAAAGAGGCCGCCGAATTGCTCGGCATTCCATTTGATCAATACACCCAGGCTGGGTTATTCCCTGTGGCTTACACAATTGGCACTGACTTTAAAGTGGCCAAGCGCGTTGCTGCAGAAAAGTTTGTGCGTTGGAATAGTTGGAGTTAACTTCTTCTAGGTTCGTTGCCTCAAGCCTCAGTTGATGCCCATAGTTGAGCGTCAGCCGAGGCTGCCCAGGTGATGGCATTACTCAGTGCTCTGCGAAAGTTCGGATCACCATAGGTCACTGGACCATCCCCAAATTGGAGATATGCCAAAGGGGAGTTGCCAGCCTTTTTCACCCACGCCACCACATTGCTTCCTGCAGGATGGGTCCAACCAGTGTTGCTATTGCGTTGTCCGCGAATCGCTAGGTCCGAAGAACTAAAGAGAGTCGGATCGTGAGTGGGGAAGTTGGTGCGCATCAGAGGTGTCACATCATCTTCGAAGATGGGACAGCAGTACAACTCATCGGTCAGGGTGAAGGAATCGCTCAATCCTGCACAGATCGGGTGCTGTTGATCTAATACTTCAATGGTGTGTTGAACATCAAAAACATAACCCGAATCTGGATATTGCGTGCCGCGCAAAGTCGCCGGCTGATAATGAAATCGTCCGCCGATGAGTTCAGCAAAGCCCTCCCAGGCCGGCCAACTTGCCAAAGCATGGTGCATGAACACTAAACCAATACCCGCGTCTTGCAATCCCTGTAGTACACCTAGGTGCTCGGGCGTTGGTGCGGGAAAGTTCACTGGCGGATTGGAGCCTGTGAATTGCAGACCCGGCATGTCGTAAAAAACTACGACGTCGTAACCCAGCGTCGGAGTGGTGGCTGAAGTCCAATCAATTTCTGTCATGGAATCAAATATCGCAAAGAAGGGTTCGGCAACGAA
>CALGTP010000342.1 GCA_937902105.1 uncultured Actinomycetes bacterium | reverse complement strand
AGACGGCGGAAGGTGAGAACGAAGAACTGGGAGTTCTGAGCTGGGGCATCCAGGGGCTGCAGGAACCCGCCAAGACTTCTACCGTGTTGGCTCAGCTGGTCACGGTATCGGAACTCAACGACGTAGGAGACATCCTTGGGGCAGGCATGTCCAGGACGGGCCTCATGGAGAGACAGATTGTATGGGGAGAGGGACCATGGCGGGAAGCGAACATGCTTCGGGCGTGGGAAATGGTATTGGAAGGGAAGGCATACGCGAAAAGTCCGAGGTGCGGAAATTCCACCGAATGCAAGGGGCAGCCGGTACCGATTTCTAAAGTGGTCGATGGGGTGGGAACGATCAAATCCTTCTGCCAGAACTGCTGGGACTGGTCGGATTTTCACAAGCATCGCCCTACACCGCTTCCAATGGACTTTTTGACTAAGTGGGGAGTGTTCAACACAAGACTGGCCCGCCCAGAGAAGGGAGGTCTTAGGGGTACCCTCACGGAGGAGGAGCTGGAGAAAGTACTGTCGACATACGTCAAGGGACGCCTTTCCCCGGGCCCGGACGGGGTCATCACGGAGCTCTTGAAAGACGCCACCTGTACAGAGAGGAAAGTGATCCTCCTGTGGATAAATGGCGTGCTCACAGCCGAGAAGCCAGGCCTCAGACTATCAGTGAAGGAGGTACACGGACTGGTGACGCTCCTGCACAAGGGCGGCGGCTCGACAGACAGGGCCAGCGACTATCGCCCGGTGGTCCTACTCAACAGCCTGTTTCAGCTAATATCTTACGTTATCCAAGAACGTTTGGTAAGGATTGTGGAAGGATCAAACATCTTGGAACCGGGTCAAGGGGGGTTCAGGGCAAGAAGGGGATGTGATATCAACATGCACAAGCTGGATTTCATTACAAGGGAGGCCCAGAAAGCAACCTCTAACCCTTTTGTTAGAATAGACGTGGACTTTGAAAATGCCTTTAACTCGGTACCACATGAAAATCTCTGGGCGATACTACGGGCCTTTGAAATACCGGACATCGACCTTCTGGAGGCCATTTACTCGGTAGCAACAGTCAGTCTAGCCCAGGGTCAGGGTTCGGGGGGGGGTCACATTTGATACGGGCGTTCAGCAGGGGTCGGTGCTCTCACCGACCCTGTTTAACTTGTTCTTGAACCCGCTATTGCGTCTTCTCACGGCGATTGGGCAGCAAAAAAGCATCTCACACGGCATCAAAGGGATCGACACCTTCAACAACCTGGCCTTCGCGGATGACCTCTCGCTCATCGCCGAAGTAAGGAGATTAGGGGACCCAAGTGGAGGGGCACAGACGCTCCTAAATGCGATCGAAGAGTTTTCGAACTGGAGCGGGATGGAAGTCAAGGTGGTAAAGTCGTGCGGAATGTGGGT
>CALGTP010000341.1 GCA_937902105.1 uncultured Actinomycetes bacterium | reverse complement strand
ACTGATCCTTGGGGGAGACCCCGCAGAGCAGGCAGGCAGAACCCAGGCCCAAAAAACATGTCAAAGATGGCAAAAGGGGTGAACCTCACTGATCCTTGGGGGAGACCCCGCAGAGCAGGCAGGCAGAACCCAGGCCCAAAAAGCATTTCAAATATAGCAGAAGGGGTAAACCTCACTGATCCTTGGGGGCGACCCCGCAGAGCAGGCAGGCAGAACCCAGACCCAAAAAGCATTTCAAATATAGCAGAAGGGGTGAACCTCACTGATCCTTGGGGGCGACCCCGCAGAGCAGGCAGGCAGAACCCAGGTCCTATAAGTATCCCGCGGCCAGGGTGAACCTCACTGATCCTTGGGGGAGACCCCTCAGAGCAGGCAGGCAGAACCCCCGAGTTGAATATGCACAACATGCACATGCACAGGTACGTCTTCACAGAAAAGATGAAGAGAAGCGCAAAGAGCGCACCGGCATGGAGACACCCCCCGAGGGGAGGTGAGCAGAGGAGATCAAGTCAAGATTCCTCTTGCTTACGTAAATTCTGGATGGCCTTTTGAATGGCAACCATAGTAAGAACAATGGCAGCCCAACTGTGTTGGATACACTGTGGAAGATCGTTGGTGGGAATGCCGAGGCATTTGTTGCAATTGCTTGTATTCTCAAGCTGCTGGACCAAATTTTGCCTGGCGCCTCCAAGAAGCGCAAGGCGAATGTCGTCCCAAGCCTCACAGGTCCAGAATCGGTGCCATTCATCCTCAATGCAATCCTTATTGCAGTAAGGGCAGTTGGGAGAGAGTCTGGCCCTCGTAGGGCCGCGTGAGCTCCTGAATACCCTGTCAGCTGTCAAGAGAGCGCCCATGTGAATGGCCCTCATGATAGGTTGATCTTCCGACCGAAGCTCATTGAGAGTCTTCTCCAGAAGTTCGCGGTTGATACCTGCCTGCATCCCCTGGCAGTCACGCCGCCTGACAGCAGCGTCATTAACCAGCCGCGACCTGCACGAGTCACGCACCGCGTGCAGGAGTTTGCTCTTGGCATTCTTGACCGTCTTGCGGTGGGCCTCAACCATCATCGAGTGGTGGTGTTTGACATCGCGCGTGGCAGCTTCGTCCAACACGGTGCCCTGTCTGGCGGTGTGCACCCGGACAACGTTCTCGTACCATTGCAGGCGCCTGGCCAGCAGAGTTTTGCCAGGCCTCAAGTCAAAAGTGGCTCCGTTGTTGGACTTAAGCGTATCCCATTCGTCCCAAGTCCAGTTCATACCAATCAGCGCTTCCCGCACCGCGCCGATGAAAGAGAGCGGGTCTTGGTGACAAGCTACAAAGTGCTCACGGAAAGTTTGCAGAGCTGATCCCCCGGCATGACAGATGGAGACACATTGGCCAATGCAGTCACAGAGCAGCGCGCTGTCCATGTCAACTCTATGAACAGGCGCAAGATAGGCCACACCCATCTCGTAGCACCGCCTGGTGTTTTTACTACCCGCAGACATGGCGTTGATGACCGCTCTCTTAAGCCTGGCGGTTACCGTGACCAACGGCAGCCAAGTTGAAGAGGCAAAGGTGCACGCCGACATGAGAGCACCAACCGCAACCGCGCGTTCTTTCCATCCTACCGGCAGCTTGCCAATCTGGATCAACTGAGCGGTAAAGGTATTAGTTAGGTCATTCCATTTGGCAACTTGTTCTGGCAACATCTCGCCGGTGCCGGCGGGAGCAATCATCGCTCCCAGCGAAGGCAAGGCAGCGCCGTGGGGCATGTTTTTGCCATCAACCTGCAGCACCGGCTCATCACTGGAGCGAGCGCCGTCCGTCGACGACCACTTGGACTTGGAGTCAGAGATTTCGACCCCGATGGAGTCAAAGAAGGCGACCACTACCCTGTGCGCCCTTTCGAGCACCACGATGTCGTCACTTTCGAGCCACAGGTCATCAGCGAAGACCGAGATGACAAGGTCCTCAAATTCATCAGCTAGCTTCTGGAAGAGAGGAAGCAGGATGACATTGAGGTGCTGAGGCGCGCTAGGATCTCCCTGGAACAGGCCGTTCCGTGGTTCGCCTGAAGCCTTCCTGGCACGGCCTTGGAGCTTCCAGTACCGCTTAACTTGCCCCCAGTGAGAACGGAAGGCACGTCTGACTTTGCGGTCAAAGCCAAGGTGTTGGAGCGCTCTTGACATCGCTTCCCATCTGAGAGAGTCGAAGGCCTTTTTGAGGTCATAGCTGGCCATATATCTAGTGCGCCCTCTGGCCTGCGCCGTCTGACAACGCATAATCGTGAGGGTGTGAGTACTCTGCGCACTTTCACAAGCTCTGAAGCCGTGAATCGACTGCACGAGCGACCCCGTCCTGGCCGCCAGCGAAACATGGCAGTCAATGGTTCGTCCCCTCATGCAACGCCGAGCCTGCTCCAGTTCAACTTGGCAAAGGTAAGCTTCGCTCTGCACCGCCATGCCCTTGGCTATGCATTTGGACCAAAGCAGGAAAATGCGGTTCGCGACCGAGATAGGCCGGAAGGCTTCGGGAGTGACAAAAACGTCAGCCTTTTCGCTTTTGGGAATAAGAGAAGTGATCACGACCAGAAGCTGCGGCGGCCAGTGATCGTGTTCAATGAAGGTCATAAGCATGGAAGCCAAATCGTCCCACAAGAACGGAGGTAGCGCCATGAGCTCGTACTTTTTCCAGCCGTCACCACCCACCCCTGCCCTGGCAGAGACTTCAGTCGCCATGTCATAGAGATCTTTGCCGGTGACGTGGAAAAGGTCAAGCGTGGTGTTAGCAGTGACCATGTTATCCAAGAATGTTTCGAAGTCCTCCAGCTGTTGCTCAGAAAGCTGGCTTTGAGCAAGGATGGGATTCCAAACTCCTTCAATCCGGTCAAACGCCAAGTCAGTAGAAGGGATGTTGGCACGTTTGGAATGTCTTTGCTTAGTCCAGCGGAATCTCGCTGAAACATCCTGCTTCATCTGCTGTACCCATTCTCTGATTTTGCTAACACGAAGCTTGTTCTCCAATCGGTTCCTTTCGGCTTGCATTTGCGCAAGGACGCAATCAACCTGCTGGGCTTCCGGCACATGCGAGCCGAGGGCAGCAAGGCTCTTCTGGTACACCGCCTTGCCTTCCTCCGTCAGGGCCATAAGCCGCTTGGCATTGGTCCAAGTGCGGGCCATTCTTTCCATAGTGCTACCGTTGGAAGACACATTGCCTTCATGGCTTTCACTGCCTTCATGGCTTTCATTGCCTTCATCGCCTTCATGGCGGTCTTCATAGCCTTC
>CALGTP010000340.1 GCA_937902105.1 uncultured Actinomycetes bacterium | reverse complement strand
AGCAACGCACTCGTAATGCGTAGGTCGCGGGTCCAATTCCCGCCTCGGGCTCCACACGTATACATGCATCACACTCAGTTCGTGAGGGTTACCATTTGCGTAGGACCGCAGCCACGGAGTTCCCAAAACCTAGTTCCATTGGGGGTTTCCCAACTAGTGACCCATAACCATTTCCACTCGCGACAGGGAGTTTTGCGGAGGACGTCACCGTCGTTATCTTCCACGATGCTTAAGTGGCGCTACATCTAACTACGAAATTTTTCAACTCCCCGCTGGTTTGAGGCTCAACGTGGCGAGTCCACGAGTTGCAGCGCTGAACATTCGAGCGGCTTCAATCGCTTGATCATCGTAGTCTGCGAGTTGCGCTTCACTAAGTGGCTCACCGCTCACAACGATGTAGAGGATCTCAAATTCAGTGTCGTCCTCGAGACTTCGTTTCCCAGCAAGACGCTCGATGTCGTTTATCGTGATGACTTCACTTCCTTCGGCTTTGAAATAGGTTCGGTCGCCGCGGTCGCTGAGATCGGAGACATTCACGAATATTTTGATGTCTTCTATCTCGGTCGCCGGCAGCAGGCCCATGAGGTACAGCTCGATGTCGGCATAGCTCGGGGGAAGACCTGCGTACGGAGCGAAGCGTGCCGCCGAAAAAGCACCAGGTCCCTCGCTACGGAGCGTTGATGGATCAAATCCGCCCAGGTAGCCGTTAGCGCTGGAAACACCGAAATGGCCATCAATCAAATACTGCTTGGTTCCACTTGGGTAGACGACATCATTGCCCCAAGTGTGGGCGATTTCGTGGAGGAATGTTTGTGTCGTCATGAACGCTGGGGAGGCTCCTATCAAGACCGATTGGAGCTTGCTGGGATTGCCCCACGAAAGTGGGCACTCTCTCGGGTTCATGAAGTCAAGGTTGTAGGTCCCCGACGTTTGACGAACCGAATAGTTACGGGCGGCGTCGGTTCCCATGGCCAGCTCGCTCATCGATTCTCTTGGTACGACAGCGACCATATTGAAGTTGTCCCCGAACGTCTGAATCGCCTCTTGCACGATGAGCATCGTCCTCTGAGTTGGATCGGTTTGAAGGAACTGCTCATACTTGTCGGAGTCGAGGGCGAGAGACACCACATGACCGGCCGGAGAGACCGTAAACGTCAACGCACCGCCACCGTCGGCTTGCACCGACTCTTGAAGGTCAAGTGCACTTAGATGTGCAGTGGCATCTTGCGGTGCCAGCACTCCGTTCGCGAGGTACACCCAGTCCAAAGTGCCCCGGAGCCCATTTGGTGTAATAGTGGGGCTTTGAAAGTCCTCGGAATTCATTTCAATAAAATTTTCTATCTCATCTGGATCAACTACACCACCAGTCCCAGCGCAGGATTTCGTTTCCTGGCAGAGCGCGGCGATGATGTCAAAGCTGAATTGGAAGTCATCCGGGAGATCAAAGATCTCCGTGACCATGGCTTCGCGAACACCATCACCAGTCGTTAGTGTGACCTCCCTCGCCTCGGCATTGACGCTGAACAGAATCTGCGAGGTGTTTGAGATGTTGAGGATGCGTTCAGAAACCAGGATGGTCGTATGGTTGTCGATGTTCGCATCGATCGGGTGCAGGTTGAGCGTAATCTCAATCTGGCATCGAAGGTTCAGCCCGACACTGAGCCAACCAGATGTTCGTCCCCCGATCAGGATTTCATTCTGATCGAAGTAATAGCGGTACAACTCCCGAATGAATTTCTCATTTCCCGGCACTTCCCTGGTCGCGTCCGACAAACCGGCTAGCGGATCCACCGTGGGAAAGGGCTCGAACTTAATGGACGCGCCAAAGGTGAACTGGCGTTTGTCGAGAAAACTGCCGCCTGAGTCCTCACCAAACCCAAGTCTCAAACCCGCACTTCGGGCCTCGCTACTGTTGCTCGCGAAATCCAAACGGCCTCCTCGAACAAATCGAGTCGGTTCAGTACTACCCATCGGTTCGGCTGCAATTATCCGGTACTCGGTCGAACCTTTAACGTTGCTAGCAGCCAATGTGTTGCCGAAACGGTCCACTTCGGTCTCAGTGAAAGAGAGGTACAGGAGGTCTTCGTATTTCGAGGACTGGACGCCAGCTGGAGATTGAGGGGCAACAACGGTATGCGCAGGGGCGTACGAGATTGTTTTTCGACGTTCAGCCAGAGCTTTAAGACCGCTCTGGTAGGACGTATAACGTTCTTCGAGTTCGTTCTGAGACTTGACATACTTTGCTTCCTCGACCCAACGTCTGTCATTTATCGTCATCACCGACAACAAGTTGCTGGCCCATTCGGCAAGATCATCGGTGATGCGAGCAACCTCATCGCCGCTGTCGACGAGTCCCGATCGCTTCTCCCAGTATTCAACAGAGCTGTAGTCGATCGGCATTGTGACCCACGGGGCTTGGTAGATGTCGTTTGAATCGCCGACGGGCGGTGGATCGCCGACGGGCGGTGGATCGCCGGGGCGTGGCGGAGCGTACCCGTATGGTGCCAGCGGAAGTTGAATGTAGTTGTTGGTCGGTGAGGCGAGTTCGTTGTTACGTAGATTACCTCTGACTAGACCGTCAACATCGAGGTTTACTTGCAAGCCAGAGAGAGTCACCGCCTCACGAGCCCCGGCGACGTTGCGAGGTCCACACCCCGTGAGTGGATTGACGTCGCTGATCGAGAATGACGAGACAATCTCTTCGGGCGTGACGGGAGATTGTTTTTGAACAGGTAAACCATCAATGGAGTTGGGGCCGCTACACGCCGCCACTGACAGTCCGAGAATGCCGAACACGGCGAGCCACTTGAACTGGGAAGTCTCTCGATTGGAACTGAGATTTTTGTTCGAGCAGATTTCCATAAGAAAAAACTATCACGGTTAACTCTGCTGAAGTGCTCGTGACGAACTGCGTTTCTGCACAACGAAACAATTTGGAATGTGACAAGAGAGAGCTGGGAGGAGTTCGGACCTTACTGTTATCTGTGTGGGATCCTTTGTATTTCAAAATTTAGAGTTCTTGACGACGCCACTCGAATCGGCAAAACCTCGGCCCACGACTGCTAAGAGAGTCGTTTAAGGATAGGGGGGTCTACTGAACATTTAGGGAACATTCACTCTCATTCGGCAAAGTTCGACTGAGTTCGTTAAGTCATCATTCCTTTATTTATCAATATTTTTTGTTCGTAGACAGTCGTATACATATCTACTGAACGCACTCGTAATGCGTAGGTCGCGGGTCCAATTCCCGCCTCGGGCTCCACTAG
>CALGTP010000339.1 GCA_937902105.1 uncultured Actinomycetes bacterium | reverse complement strand
ATTTCACCACCTAAGCTATTATACATATCTATATATATCTGGGTATCTGGGTATAAGCGGCCCCACATACGTGGAGAGAAGGCTGGAGGGACAGCCAAGCCGGCAACCGCCGACCAACACCTCGTTTGCAAGCCCCCCAATGAGACGGCGAGGGTCCCACTGGTTGCTTAAGCAAACTCACGTCAGCGACGACACAATGGTAGCATGCATGGCACAAGTTATTTTTTGATTCTTTCAACTAGCTCACTCCACATCATTGATCCAACTCTCAAGGTGCAAGCGTCCAGAATCGTTTACTACCACTCCGGAACCAGAATTTAACCGCAGTTTCTTCGATCAGCCCCACCAGCAATAGTAGATCACCAAAGCCTTGCTCTCCTGGCCCCACCTGGAGCACGCGACTGAGCCTCCCGACCACCTCGGTGCCCCATGCAGGCAAGGCGAGGAGAGGTAGTCTGGCCTCGCCAAAGGCAGAACACAATAATACAGCATGGGCAACTGGTGCAGAAACAGGCAAATTGCAAGCAATGCAGTAGCGGATCTTGGCAGAGCTACGCTTTCCGCTGATATGGGCAAGCGGAAGCAGCCCTATTCGAAGTCTGCACAAGGCTCTAGTGGCCGACAGCTGATGCCAACCCAAGGGAACTCGAGCAGCACCCTGCTGAATGCATGGAACAGACAGGTCACCATAAACGGTGTCAAAAGGCAGCGACGAGACACGATTACGGAGGCTATCCACGATACGAGTCGAGCAAACCTCCAGCAGCTTATCGTGGACTCGTGTCTTGTACAGTCGCAAGGAACATCCTGCATCAGGAAAATCCGGGACGCCCCACTCCTGAAGTAAGCAGCTGCTCTTGCTACTCCAGGTAGTCATGTATGCCTGAGCCCTTACAAATACCCGCCTATAGAAGTCATCAGCGGGAAGACACCACAGTCTGGCACGCCTCATTGCCACCTCCTTGATTGCCATAGCCATACCACTTAGAGGCAATCCCAGCTCCCAGCGCACAGCACCACCAAGCAGCCAGGGTGGAGCCCCAACCAGCGAGCGCAACCAAGAATCCCACTTGTCATCTAGGACAGAACACGCATCTTCTGCCAGGGCTGCAAACAACCACCTCCCGGGGGACATAGAGCCATTCACTTTTGAGTTGAAAAGTACAATGGCAAGGGGGAGGGGGATGGCTTTGGCGGCCACCAAGCCACTTAACAGCGAGCACTGACCAGATGCAGCACGACACCGGGCATGCATGGTTACGCTGCTTCCGCCGCTTTGGTCCCACATCCAGCCAAGCCACCTATGTGTCCCCTCGCACACCTGTATTCTCTGCCGCACGTCTCCTGGCATTTGCAAATACACTGGCGGCAGCGGGGGGCTAGCACCCCCGAGCACGAAGAGAACAGACTTGTCGCTTCCCACATGGAAGACAGCACCATGCTCCATGCACCAGGAGCCGACCAGGGCCAATACCCTTGCCATTTCACCGGCAGACGAGGCAAACAGCACCGGATCGTCTGCATGTAACAGAATAACAAGGCGATCCGCATCCAGCAAGTCTATGGCTCTCGCTGCGGACGCCATGAGGTCCGCGTTGCGAACCAAATCAGCAGCGGAAGGGAGCTCACCGCTGCCACGGAGACCCCCTTGAATTACCGCCACCCATTGCTCACGAGGAGTACCAGTGCAAGCCCAGGTGACATCTCTCCACGAATCTGGAATAGCAGGAGCGACAGCCACCCCGCAAGCCGCATCCTTCAAGCACCTCGCCAGAGAGTTGGGCAGCAGAGGGTAAAGCACCGGTCCCAGCACACCTCCTTCCGGCAGACCCTGTCTTATAATCAAAACGCTGTAACCACTGAGCGTCACAACAGCAACATCATAAGCAAGGATATCCCCCAATAGATGGAACGCCCCACCACGCAGCCTGGGGCCGTCGGAGGTCAGCTGCATCAGATCCTCCCTCCAAGTGTGTGGGAAAGCTTTTCTGAAGTCCCCCATGTTTATCAACAAGCGTCTGTCGTCAAAGGCCGCCATGCGCTCGACCTCGGTGAGGACCAGCAATGGGTCATCAGTTGACCTCATATATCCACTTTGGCCCTCTTCCAGAAAACCCCACACCAAAGGCCTGAGGTCTATCCCTAACACTCCCTCCTGTAGAAGCCCCGTCTGGACGCGGATGAAGAGAAAGCGCCACGATGCAAAGTCATTGACACAACCCGTCTTGTATGCGAGGCCAATGGCCACCCACCTCCAAATGGTTGGCCGCAGAGCCAAGCACGCAGGGCCAGCCAATCGCACGAGACGCCACACAAGCAGAATCCAATCCACGTCGTACGTTTGGAAAGCAGCCCTTGGGACAAGGTCGGGGGGCACTGCCCGGGACAATTTCCACCCAGCGATCACAGCACGCACCATGGGCTCTGTCACATCGACATCGATTGGGCCTCTTCCTCTTTGTGTCCATGCCCTCCCCAGCGACGACAAGCACATTTGGGCCTTGCGTTCCACCATTGCTGGGGCGACTTCAGACGGGCCCTTACACTGTTCAGCAAGCCTGCGACACCACATCCTATGAGTGCCTATCATATCCGGCATACCTGTTTCATCTTGCATGCACCCTGGAGGCGTCCTGCGGGGCTTCTTTAAGAATCGGAAACACCTCTGGATAGTGGCCAACGGCAAAGCAGATTGTCGAAGCTCGTTGCGTAGGGCACGCTGCACAACAGAAGGGTTTAACTCCTCATTGTGAGTGGCTGGGCTACGAGTGTTCCCGCAAGCCTGATGAGGCCTATGGCAAGCAGCAGGCATCACCCATCCTTCCCTCACCACGTTGGCCAAGAAGCATTGGAGCCACGCTAAGCAGTCCAGGATCCACCTACAGGCACTGACCGCGGCACGCCTAGACACTGGCGCAGACACCAAAGGTAGCCCACAACAAGTGCCAACTAGACTCCCCAAGCATCGCATTGCCGGGCGCACATGGTTGAAGCCCTCGGTCCACCTCGGAGCCATATGCAGCTCATCCGGGAATCCTACCTCTCGCATCTCTTCACAAGAACCCTTGTTGTAGCCATCCGGAGAGGAACACATCACCTGCAAGAGGAAGTGGTCGCTCTTGCACATAGCCCAGCACTCCGGCCAGGGACAGTCGCAACATGACTTGCAATGGAGCCCATTGTGTACGGTTAAAAAACACGGCAAGCTGGACGAAGCAACTCCTAGGTCAAGAGCACGAGAAGCCCCTCCCCCATGATGCGTATCCCCAGTTCTAATCTTGATCTGTTCCCCTGTAAAAGGACGCACTACGAGCTGCGGCGACTCCGACCCCAATGTAGGATTTAACAAACACAAGTCCGACGTGGTTAACAACTTCTGAAAGCCATCATCTCTTCGGGGTCTCGGATCTGGCCCAGCTCCAAGACAGGCAGGTTGAACATTCCAGTCCCCGACCAAAAGGAAATGGACTGAGCAATTCGGAAATCTGCTCCGCGCGATGGCCAAATCCTGTTCCAATGCAGCCACCGCGAAGAGCCATTTATCATCTTGGGCCTTATCTCGCGGGGTTGGCAAGTATAAAAAAACGATACACAACATGGCAGTCCTCCCTATTTGGCAATACACCCAGATGCAGCAGTCAGAGCCAACACCCACAACCTCAGCAAACGCATGTTTTCCTTGTCGGGGCCAGATAACCGCCACGCTACTATGGGAAGGTCCTCCTCGAGCAATAACTTCCCAATCAGGCCGTCCCGGAACAACGAAGTTTGCCGGCAGGCGAGCTGCTGCGATCCCCACTATGTCGAACTTGAGCTCCAGGAACGCCGACGAGATAGACCACGGCTTATCCACCAAGGAACCCCACATGACCACGTCACCCTGATAGTTTGCCATACAACCAAGTCTGCCTGCGTTAATCATGCCCACGTTCACCACTGCCTCTGAGGTATCCCTCACCTGTTGCCCAGCAGGGCCCCTCGACCCGGTAGACCCATGAAGCCAACCAAATGCAAATTCTAGAGCACAAGCTATAGATCGCAGGAGGGATTTGACCACAAGCTGGGATTCAGGAGCCCCCATCAACGGCGACGTAGGTGCCCCAAGTAGCCTCTGACCTTCGTTAGTGAAGCGAAGCCAAAAATTATGGACGTATTTCTGAACAGTACCTTTGAGAGTTGCTGCCGGACGAGCAACGCGATGCCCCAGAGCAGATTCGCAGGCTTGTCTGATGGCAAGTTCTAAATTTGCAGTTTCCATGACGGTGCTGCCTTTCACAGTCGACCAGGGGCTTGGGAGAGAAAAGATTGAGCCAAAATGGCTACGGGGAAACGGGGGGGTTGTTACAAATAACTATGTGTGCATATATGAGGCATGTACGCTACCAAACTGCAAGTGCGACCTCTTCACTTGCCTCGTCCCTATTGGCTCCCAGTAGGGTGGACGGATT
>CALGTP010000338.1 GCA_937902105.1 uncultured Actinomycetes bacterium | reverse complement strand
AAGCTGCACTCTCGTGGGGCTTGCCTTGAGGACGCCTGACCCTGCTTTGGCTCTGCCGTCGCTCTGCTGTAGCTCTGCGTTTGCTCTGCTGTCGCTCTGCCCCGGTGGTGTCTTGCCTCCTGCTGTGTTGTAAGTGTTGCTGTGTGTGGTTTGTACATTGCAACTGTGGCCTCTGCGTTAAGAACGCTTTGCTCCCAACGCGTGGCCACATGCCCTGGCCAG
The DNA here is from genome assembly GCA_937902105.1 of uncultured Actinomycetes bacterium. GTDB lineage: Bacteria > Actinomycetota > Acidimicrobiia > Acidimicrobiales > Ilumatobacteraceae > Casp-actino8. The sequence goes on along the minus strand of CALGTP010000338.1, from coordinate 3,885 downwards.
GCACGACGTCCTAGCCCAGGGAGCCCATGCTCCTGGCGTCTCCTCCTGACCTCAGCGAGCTCGGCTGCCGTTGTGACTTTCACGAGTTCTGCTGCCCATAGCCTGTTGCTGGTGTTGCGTGTGTTGTGGTTGTGCCACTGTATTGTTCTGCTTGCTACAGTGTATCTCCAATCTGTGGTTGTTTTGATTGCTGCTGTAGTTGCTGTGTGTTTTCGTTTCTGATATGCTGCAGCCTCTTCTTCATCTTGCCTGGGCATCTTCAGAACTTGCTGCACCAAGCTTCTCTGCAGCCTGCTGATCTGGTCGGACCTCGTCTTGCCAAACGGCATGCCTGTGGTCTTGAACATGACGAGCGGCTTGATCGTGGTGTTGATGAGCCTCAAGTTTGCCTGCAGCGAGAGTTCTCGGGCGCCTTCCTTTCTGACTGTGGCAAACCAGGCTCTGCGAACTGAAGTTTTTGTTGTTTCCCAGCTCTTGTCTGTTTCTGCGTTGTGCTGTATGCTGTTCCCCAAGACGTTGAAAGTTGTGCACGTCTCCCACCCTGCTGCGTTGTCCGGTGCTTGTCCTCCCTTCGGTACTAGAAGTTGCTTGCTCGAAGGTTTTATCTTCTGGCCCCAGTCTGCTGCTAAGTGCTTGCCAAAGTCGTCGCAGATGCTGATGGCTGCATCTGCTGTTTTGCCCAGCGCAAAGAGATTGTCGACGTACGATGCTACTGTGAGTGTTGCTCCTGTTGTTCTCCATCCCTGCTGTTGCCAGTTGTTGTTTTGTTTGCTGATTGTTGCTTCCACTGGGACCCTGCCCCAGGCCCCTGCCACCCTGCTGCCTGTGAGGGAACCATTGCTGCGCGTCTTGATCTCGATGCTCATGGCCCCGCTTTGAAGGCTGACCTTGCCCATCAGCTGCATGCGGAGTGCTGCTGTTGTTACTGCTCTGTCTGCTCCTCTGGCGTTGAGCCAGTTGCTGATTTTTAGGCCGCTGACGGTATCGTAGTGGGCTTGGACGTCGCATTGGGCAACTGCCCCCTTGCTGCCGTTGTCTAAGCTCTTCTCTATTGCAAGCTGCACTGCGAAACTTACCTCTGCTCCTTGCGTTTTTGGGCGCGCTCCAATCATGACTCCAGGCGGTGTTGGGAGGCACAAATCAATGCAGCTGTGCAGCCTGTTGGCCACCAGCACGTCTGCCACCTGCAGGAAGGCAGGCATAGGGAGGATGGCGCGCACGTCTTTGACTTCTGTCACTGAGCTGATTTTGCCCAGGCATTTCCCCTCCACATGCACTGCTGACATGATTGCGGTGCTGGCCAGTGCTGCGGCAAACCATTTCCTGCATGCCTTGGGGCAAGCCCTGGCCCAAAGGCTGATGACAGCCACAGAAATGCCTCCACGGTCCTTGATGCCTCGCTTCTTGATCTTCTTGACGGCCTCGGCGATCTCGTCTGTTGCAAACTTGATCTCGTTTCCCTCCTGCTCCATGCATTTGTCAACTACGAGGTGCCGTAGCTGGAGATTGGAAGAGCCCCACTTGGCTCCGAAGGCTTTCGTTATGTGAGTCCCCCATCCTTCTGTGTCGTTGATCCTCTTGCCATCGACGATGATCGCTGCGATTTTGTGCAGCTTCTTTTTCTTTGCTATGGTGCCGCCTGCATTTGCTTTTGCTTCAAGTTGCGCTGTGCGTTGTGTGATTGTGTGTTGTCTTAGGTCTGCCCATGCTGCTGCTTTGATGTCGTTGCTTGTTTGCTCGTCCTCTGTTGCTGCTGCTTCAGCGAAGGCCACTGCCACAGAGTGTGGGAGCCTTGTCTTGTTGCGTTGCTTGCATGTTCTGTTGTCTGCCCATTTGCTCTGTGCCTCGAGCATCATGGCCTCGAAAGTGCTCATGTCCTGCGGTGCTTTGTCTGCGTGCTGTGCTAGCCAGACCAAGCAAGCTGCCTCGTCCCGGCATGTCCAGTTTGTCTTCGCCCATTTCCTCGGCTCGAAGCTTGCGTCGATGTCTGCGATGATCATGGCATGGTCTCCAGGCGCAGCCATCCAGGAGGACCACACCTCCAGCACCAGGCCGGGGCTGCCTGCGGCGAAATCTAATAAGGAAGGCAATCCAGGCGCATCGCCTTGCGGCACACGAGTAACGGGTGCACCAATGGTAGATTCAGCCCACTTGCCGGCTGGTGCATCCACGCACCTTGCGGGCACGCTAATCTCCAGGTGGAATGCTGCCACCAAGGAGTCCAGCCATCTGCGTTCAAAGGCATGCCTCTCTGCTCTGCCTGGCTGGCTGGCAAAGGGGTCGGCGCTGTGCACCGGCAGCAGGTCCACGTTGAAGTCACCCACTATCAGCAATTTCGCCCCCCATGGTCGTGCCTTTGCTAGCACTGCTACGTCTCTCAGGCTCCCAGGCAAGCCGTCGCCATGGCTGGCATGGAGTCCGATCGCGTAGATGTTGATGTTTGCTGTGTGTATGTGTATTGCGCCGCAGCGTCCTCTCCAGACGCACTGTTGTACTGCCTTTGTGTAATGTGTGCGTATGATCCATCTCATTGCTCTGCTGCCCTTTCCTGGATGATGTCTGTATTGTGTGTTGGCGTCCATGTAGTTGTGATCGTTGCTGCCTTGTGCTGCCACATCTGATTCCGACACAAACATGGCGCACCAGTGCGGTGCCGTGTGTGTTGCTATGTTGCACTGTGCCCTCAACTCATCTTTGCTGCCCAGCTTCCCCCCTACGTTGACTGCAAGTATCTGCAATCTCTGGGCGGGGCTCCCGCTCATTTGTCAAAGTTCTTCTGCCCACGATTTTGCGATATCCAACTGCTCAGTTGAATACCTTGCTTTCGCGAGCCCTGTCCAAATCCAAGTTCCAGAGCGTGACCAGCCCAACTGCCCGGCGGGGCTTCTTACTGTCTTCCCCATCATGTTCTTCTCGAGGACCTGAGGCTGGGGCATTGCATTCTCGAAGTCTTGCAAGACTTGAGTGATACGGTGAACTAACCTGGCTGGCTTCATCTCGCTCCGTGACTTCTTCGCATCAAGCCATATCAGCTTGCCGCTCCATCCCTTGCACTGTGCCGAGCGCACGAGTAGTTTTGCTGCTGACAATTCTCCGGGCGATCTGAACACCATTTGCACGGTGCTTCCTTCATTGTTTCGGCTCACTATGGCTGTGAGCGCGCTGTAGGTTTCCTTGTTGATTCCTGCTGTGTCCAAGGTGCTGATTGCGACTTGCATCAGCCTGTCTGCTGTCTCATCCCATCCCAAGGCCCCTAAAACGGCGTGTGTCCTCTGCTCGTACGGTGTGTCTTGTGCTGGCGGTACTGCTCCGTTTGAACTCCCAGGTGCTGATGATGATGCTGCAAGTCCTGGCGGTGGGCCTGCTGCGCCGATTGCTGCAAGAGCCTGCTCGGCCAGAATGGCCCTGGCAGTGCTCGTCTCTGCTTCAACCTTCAAGTGTCCAACGTCCTCGGCCAACTTCTTCATCATCTCTTCATTCTTCACGAGCTGAGCATTCGTCCAGTTCATCTTGTCTTCTGCCTCCTTGTGCTTGGCGTCGTAGTGTTTGTGCTTCTCGTCGTGTCCATCCAACCTGCTGCTGGCTGCCATCAGGTGCGTCTCGATCGCTGTGGCCATGCCAACCATTGCTGACTTGAGTGCTGCTTGCACCATGTCGCTCACCATTGCACTTTGTGGTGCGTTCAGAGCTGGGCCAGACGAACTGCCTGGTAGTGGCGGTATGATCTTGCCCTTGTTTGCACCTTGACTGGTGCTGGAACCCTCGGGACTCATTTCTGCGACGCGTTTCTTTAGTTGGCTGCTTTCTAGACTCTTTGTGACCTCGCCCATGATGTTGTCGAGCCCTGCTTGGAGCGCCATGGTTTGTCTGCTGTAGCTTCTCCTC
>CALGTP010000337.1 GCA_937902105.1 uncultured Actinomycetes bacterium | reverse complement strand
GCGACGTAGCACGGACATCCCCGACACCGGCGAAGTAGGCGCAATAGGCGCATCGGCCTGTCACAGCGGGGTGGGTCAGACGGTGATGGGGGTGATGGAACACCGTACATCCAGTCACATAGGTGACACTCCATACCGGGCACATGGGTGGTACTCTGTCCGTGACGGAAGGCGCTTCGCAACCACCTGCTCGGGACGGTGCCGCTTCCTGTTCGAACTGTTCAGCGCACCCCTGTCAGGAAGCGCGCTACATCCGGCCTGCGAGTTGTTCGTTCCCCCAAACCTTGGAGACACTCGATGATTTCGCTTAGTCGAACAGTTTTTCACACGGTCGTCGCTCTTTTCGCTCTGATGCCTCAGAGCGTCTTCGCGCAACCGGTTCTGACACCGTGGGACGCGAGCGACCCTGTCAACAGGCAACAAACAAGGCAGTATTTGTCACTGATCTGGCAGGCAGAGATTACCGGACAACAGATTGACCTCAGCCAGTTCGAGTTTGCCAATGACCTTCCGAACATCATGGGTCTCATCGTGGCTCCGCAGAAAGAGGTGTTTGAGAAGCTTTACAAGCATCGGCTGGACCCGAACGGCTTGAATGGCGATCCCTACGGCCTCAACGAGTTGATGCGTGACGACCCGCTCGTTCGCGCTCAGTTCCGTGAATTCGTGCTGACAGACAAGATCACTCTCGGGCCTGATTCAGACCCGCAGGCCGCAAACAAGCACCTGCTCATGATTATTGACGGAGTCTTTAACCAGACCGAGTTCAAGGTTGAAGCGTTCCAGTTCATCGGCAATCAAGTCGAGAGCACGAAGCTCGAAGTCATCAAGAATTCTGGGACTGGACCGACGCCATCGAGCCCGCCGACCAGCCCAGACCAGTTCAGGTGTGATGTCGACTGGTGGGCGAAGCGTGCGTTCTTTGAGTGCATGAACGACAACTGGACTTATCCGAAGTTGTACCTCCCGGAAAACAACCTCGATCCGAGTGATCCCAACTGGCAGAAGAAGCGTCGCCCGGTTCCGCGATTTGATTGTGATGACTTTACGGACGCAATGATCCAATGGTTGAAGCGGCGATTGGAAGAAATCTACGGGCCCGGATCTATCAAGTTCCAACACATCGTTTTTGCTTGGCAGTGTCCGGAACCAGGAACAAATCCGACGCTATGGAAGAACCCTGTTGGCCACTCCATGCCTCTTATCGAGCGTGGCGGCAAGTTCTATCTCGTTGATCCGTACACTGGTGGCGTATATGGGCCTTACAACACGCGTGAGGAAGCGCACAAGAAAGCGCTCGAACTGTTCATGACCTGCACGGGCGGTCGCCCGGTTGGCAATCCCGACTACTGGCAACCTGGTGAGCGCCCGGGTTGGGACCCCAAGCCGTGGTGGACGGATTGGGAGATGCAGCAGCGGTTCTGCGAAAGGCTGAAAGCGTGCTGCGGTTGGCCGCTCCCCACTCCGCCAAACTGCACGCCATCGACAACGCCCGGGGGCACCGCTCCGAGCGCCACGTCTTGCGACTTCCGGGACTACATGCCGCCGAATACGTTCGTCGCACCCCGCGCCAACTGCGATCACTAGTTTGTTCGATGCTGGATCACGACTATGAACATTAGCTATGCGTGCTTGATCGCGGTATTGGCGGTTCCGGCTGACCCTGGCGATGCGCCATTACCACTGCCTCCGCTATCGTTTGAATCAAGGTCTTTGCCGCAGACGAAGGCAGAAGCAGCAAAACTGGTGCCTCCTGGTGTAATAGCGTTTGACGATCGGTATCGGGTTCCAAACTCCCAAGCACCCAATGCAGATTTTTCTTATGAACAGGCCGCGATCCGATCGGTCGTTCAGAACCTGAACCTCAAATGGTCTCTTTCAAGGGGCGTTTACGGAATCCCGGCTCGCTCTGATCCTCTTTCGACCCCGCCGCAGCTTGTTGGGATGGAGAGTGTCCCGATTACTGTTCTTCCGGACCCGCTCAACGTGGTCGCCGCGTTGGCTGGTGTTAAACCGTCGCCGAGCGAAGGAGTGTTTCTGGAACCAACCTCCGTGCGACCGGATGTTCGAGGTGGCAAGGGGGCCGTCACCGTGTTCTTTCCGCGCATGGCCGGCGGATGGATTTCAGATTCTGAGACGCCGAGGATGCAAGGCGTTTCCAAGGAGGTGTTGCCAAACAGTGCGGCCCAGACCGACCGGTATAAGACCTTGGGACGCAATGTTTCTCGTTACGGCGTGATGGCCGCCGACCATCTCGGGTTGTACGACGACATCATCGGATCCGCTGGGACCGTGATGATTACCAAGTCGATCTGGTACTACCAGGTCCACGTTGCCAACCCCCACAAGGGCAAGCGACGAGGCAGCCGCATGGGTGTCCTCGACGACGCCACACATCTTGAAGACTGGTGTTTCCCCATCCTGGACGCCAACGGGCAGGCCCGACCGAGTGATGACGCAAGGAGAACGGAGCGGTCATCGCCGTACGAGAATCTCGTCACCACGGCACTTGTTGACTCTCCTTTGAAGGGTCAGCAAGTACCGGTCGTGCTCCCGACGGTCTACTACGCCGGGTCCGATCCGATGGGAAAGGAGTACGTTGCGGCGCAGAGTGCGTACGAAGGTACGGAAACCGTTGTCTTGCCGCAGCGATTGATCGATGCGGCGGGCGGCGTTGTCATTGTGCGCAAGGCATCTTCATGGCGACCGCTCGCACAAGATGTCATCATCGACGGAAATACAATGAATACCGCCGGCATTCTGGGCGTGTACGTCTCTCAGGTTGTCACCGACGAGCGACTAGTAGACGCGTTGTGCGAACTGTGCGGGGTGCCGAAGCCCACCGGCCAACGGCGGGTGGAGATTATCAAGTCCGTTCGCAAAGCTCGCGAGCGTCAATGACCGACGGCGGCTCCCTACATCAAGTCGCAGTGAACGGAAGGTAATCACATGAGCTCCACTTTCACCGTCGTACTTGCCGCACTCATCTCTGCGGCTCCGCAGTCGGGTCCATCGCCAATCTGCCTGCACGAGTTGCCAACTTGATGTTGCCCGCAAGGCGCAACAAATGGCTCGCCGTGCTACTCGTGTTGATGTGCCATGAGTTGGTCATCGCGCAAGACGGCGGCACAGATGAGCACTCTGCCGACACGTCCCCGCAAACTCCAAGTCAGCGGATCTTGGCAGCCTTCCCGGGGAGTGCACAGGTCGACCTCCAACTTCCGGAACCGATACGCGCTATCGACGCGGAGTACTTCGCGTGGATCAGCGGCACCGAAACGAAGTCGTCGGGGATCGTGAGCAACTGGGCCGCCACGATGGGCGCGATTGATGGTCAGGCGTGCAGAAGCATGCGCGCCCGACACAACCTATTCACCGCATCTGGTCGCGAACATTCTTCGCCTCCTGCACCTTGCGGCTACTGATCGCAGTACCAGTCCGGAAGCCAGCGCATCAATCAGGCGATTGGCACTGGATAACGCCCCAAGCATGTGCGAACAGCGACGAGTTGTCTTCGAGGCAATGAAGAAGTGCGGCTATCGAGGAAATGAGGCTCTCCAACGGGCGATTGATTCCGGAAACTCCACAACTGGATCGATGGCGAGCGTCTTTCGCCCCATTGCTCTCGGATCGGCACGCGTCGCAGCCACAACCCAAGATATTGCCGCCATGACGCGAGCCGAACTGACGCCCGAGGTCGCTAAGAAACTCGACGACAGTCTGCTTCGCCTCACGTACGGCGCACTGGCATTCGACATCTTCAGTACAGACGCCGTTGCGCACATGCTCATTCCACTCGTGCCGGATCAAGATCGGGACACATGCGCCGCGCTGGTCCTCGACTCCGCTCGTCAACGGGCAGTGCTGCGCGAGCGAATGCTCAAGAGTTTCGATATGGAAAGAAGCAAGTTCATCGAGCGCGGCTTAGTGCGCGACGAAGCCGCCAGCGATCGCTTTGGGAAATCACTCCTCGGCTACCTCAAGACATCCCGAATTGCCGCTGAGCAAATGCTCACCAAAGTTGCCGCCATCGCACGTGCAAACCCGAAGTGGGACGAAGCAGAGTTCGATGCTGCGCGGCGAGAGTGGCGGTCAGCAGTGCGGCAACGACTCCAGAAAGTAGCAATCACTGGCGGGGCGTCACCTGTCCTGCCCTATCCGCGGATGGAAACGATTGTTCAGGGAGTGCTGGATCAGTGACGCCGAGCGAAACGCAAGCGGTTCGGCACTCGAACGAAAGCTTGTAAGAAATACTGGGCACAATTTCTTACAAAGCCAATGGCAATAGGAAACGATCGTTTCCTTACGCCATTGACTAGGAAGCGATCGTTTCCTAGCGTGATGCAGTCGCTGATCCTGTACCCGAGCCACTCATTCAAGCGCCACCAACGCGAGTACGACGACCAGCTCTCCGCCGAGCGTGTCAGCCTCACCTCATAGTTTGCCACGACGCCGCATCTCCTTCACGACGGACTGAAGGGAGTGCCTCGGCTCGTTGCGGCGCTTGCGAGCGATGGCGAGGTCGGCCAGGTCCTCCTTCAGCGCCCGGCGAACCATCTCGTTCACGACCTCGGAGAGGTTCCGGTCACTGGCAGCGGAGTGCAGCCTGAGCGCCCGGTGCACGGCGGGATCGAAGTAGACGGTGGAACGACGGGCGGTGGCCATGCACGCAGAATAGCTGCTGACGTCAAAGCGTCAAAGCGCTATTTTAAATTTCTGGTCGAAGGCCTTCGATCCGTGTCATGTTCGATCGGCTTCGGCGTGGGTCGCGGCGGTCTGGCGTTCAACGACTTCGGCGGCGCGAACAGGATCTACCTTGCTCGCCACACCGTCGGCAAATGGAGTTGTGGCTTCGAATGGCATCAAGATGCCATGAAGACCAACGAAGTCGAATCGGACGTAAGAAGTAGCACACATACTGGGGAAGGTCACTGCGGCACATCACCGCGACGTTGGGGAGCACGGCGCAGGCAACGCCGCCAGCGCCGCGGACACCGGTGATAGACGCCCGCACTCTGGGCATCGCGACGTAGCACGGACATCCCCGACACCGGCGAAGTAGGCGCAATAGGCGCATCGTCCGCCTCGCAAGAGCCAACGCCGGACACCTGTGGCAAGCATCCACCATGCGCACCAGACCGATGCGCTCCAAAGTGCCGCATCGCCGAGTAACCCGGGGATGATCGGATCCAACGCCAGCGAACCAATCACTACGTCAGTGGTTGTCACCCAGTCTGGGGGGGGCTCGACCCCCGTCCCGGCATCCCGGTGCAGCGTGAGCCACCGCGCGTTAGACCGGAACGGCCAGCCATAGCCCCACGAACGCATATCGAATTCGTTCGACCCCGGCGCGGGGTGCGCGGCCCAGAAAGGCAGCTCACGGCGAAGGTCCATCGCACTGTCCGCCCATGTGCGCAGATCGGAACGCAGGGGCCCAACCACGTTGAATGCGGGTGATGCCCGGAGGGCTTGCACCCTTCGCTCCAGATCGCACGGCCACGGGAACGCCGAGTCACCAAACTCCTTCAGTTCCGCTTCCGAGTAGCGAATGACCTCGGTGTAGTCATGCCACCAAGTCGTTCGCCAGTAGAACGCGAGCCGCTCTCCGTCAACGAGTACCGAGATGCTTGGCTGAGGCGTACCGTAGATCAGCTCTTCCGGGATGTCTGATAGAGCTCCCACTTGTTGGTGGTCCAATCCAGCGACCGCGTGCATCGCCGAGAGGCCGACGCCAAGCACGTAGCTGCCGACAATACCGACGCCGAGTGCCACGCACGCCGTTGCGGCGCCAGACCGCGCAGGCTTGCTGAAGAAGATGCCGGCAACTGTGGCTCTCAGTTCGATCATCGTGACACATATTTACATGGGCAAGGCGACGATGCGTGGTAACGCGATTCGCCCCCAAGGCGTAAGTGTGGGGGACCTATAGGCATCACGCTCACCGCGGATCGCCCGGCGACCGCGGTACCGGCACGCAATCAACCACGACTCCTTGCGACAGGACTTTCGCCATCAACTCGCTCGCCGAACCGTCGGCAAATGGAGTTGTTGCTTCGAATTGGCGGATCGGGGTGCACGTGACCGTACTTCCCGCTACGAGTTCCACGGAACCGTTGACCACTTCGGGCGGGAATGCCGTCAGTTCGATGACCGGCCACTCCGAATCGCTCCACGGCTGTGAGCCACGTGAACGCCCGGCGCCAGAGACGGATGGCCGCGCACGCAAGGTGGCGTTGAGCGCGTTCCAGTCGTGTAACGAAATCCGTGCGCTGGTTTTCATCACGCCATGCGTCGTTCGAGCTTGGAACTCAAGGAGCACCGCTTCGAATCGAAATGTGCCCCAGTCGGGCTCAACGGGTGTCGCGCGCGCCGACCAGTCGCTCATCAGGCTCCTGATGGAAACCATGATCCACGCGTTGAAGATCACGCCACCGGCGGCGACAAGAAGTGTGACAAGTACCACGGCCACTGCAATCCGCCGAAGCGCACGCTGCCCACGCTCGAGTTCAGCCAGCCCCTGTCGGAAGTGATCCACTGCGTTTCCGAATCGCTCTTCCGCCTGACGCGTCGCGCCGCGGGCGGCGCTGACCGAGTTTGGGTCGTTCTTCATGACATCCTCCTCAAGCATCTCAAGATGACTTTCAATCTCCCGTCGTAATTCAGACGCCTCGTCCTGTGGATCATGCGAATCGGACACGGTTGCTCCCTTCAATCTTGTCTGCCAACTTGGTGTTCAGGAACTTGGCGATCGCGCCGGTGACGGATGTCCACTCTTGGACGCCCTCGCGCAGCGCCACCTTCCCCGCCGGGGTGATCGAGTAGATCCGCACTTCCCGACCGTTCTCTTGCTTCTGCCATTCCGCCTCCACCAGCTTGCGCTTCTTTAGACGCTGCAGCGACGGATAGAGCGACCCTTCCTCCACCGCGAGACGACCATCGCTCACCTCCTCGACGAGACGAGCCAGGCGATAACCATGGGTGGCCTGCCGTGCAATCAACGAAAGGAGGACGAGGTCGAGGCTGCCAGAAGGAAATGACGGACGACTGGATGGGGCTGTGGCCATACCCATAGCGTAACGATGTATGCAGGGTAAAGCAAGCATGCGGGGAAGTATTTCTGAACTACCTCTTGACATCTATGCATACCTAGTTACACTAGGCATACTGGTACGATGCGTAGTCGCACCATGCTGAAGATTTAATCAATCCGAAATCGCTCCGGAACCTCGCAACATGCGAGCGATGTCAAGGAAATCTATGAAAAATCAATTTCGCATCGCGCACCATTCGGCCACGGTCATGCTTGCCATCGCACTGGGCACCCTTGCCTGCATGGGCCTGAAAGCCACCGCCATGGATAACGGCGTTCCGTACGGACGCAGGCTCCCAGCCGCCGTTCACCATGTTGCTGCCGGAGGCGTACTCGTGGTTGCGTGCGAGCACGTCACCACCACCAGCGCGTCACTGGTCAATACCACGTGGCTGAACCAGGAATCCGAAGTGATTTCGCTGGACAGCTTGATCGACGGCTCGCTTGTCAATGCCGGTCCTGGGAATCTCCTATGCCTGCGCCTCGATGACGGCGTCCTCGTGTGGATCGCGCCGGGCGAATCACTGCTCGCTGGCCCATCGGTGGTCGGATACCAACAGGGTTGCCTGTGCACCTGCGGAACCGGCACGGTGTTCATCGAACCGGCCAACTGCGGCGGAACCTGTTCGAACTGCAACGGCAAGGGACCGTGCCTCGATCCGACCAACAGCCAGAAGGCTCCAGGTTTCTCAGCCTGCACCACTGGCTGGGGACCTTCTGGGAACTGATCACGGGGGAAACTGCAAGACAAAAAGACACCCGCCGCCTCTTCGGGCGGCGGGTGCTTCATTTCGGCCTTCGGCCGGTCAATGTGCGTCAGTATCAGGGAGCGCACTTACCCCAATCGTTGAGCAGGAAACTGAGGTCGCGGCCGTTGCAGATCCCGTCGCGGTCAATGTCCGCGGCGCCGTATGGCTCGCCCCAGTGAGAGAGGACGTTCGCAAGGTCATCGCTACCGATGACGTTGTACGGCGCAGCCAAGTCAGAGTCACAGATGCCGACGCATTCTGGGCAGTAGAAGGCGTACAACTGGCCACCCTCAACGAGCGGATTGGCGAGCGAGTAGTGGGACTGCATGTTGCCGATGAACCAGCCGAGACCGAGCTGGTCGCGCGCGTCGATCACGCCCGAGTTCTCCTCGTCTTGGCTGAACGGCGCCGTGGCAGCGGTGGTGCCGTTGCCAAAGCGCTCCGGATCAGACATGAGGATCGTGGTGAGCGTGTCGGTGGCCACGTTGTAGAGGTGGGTCTTGGCGTTATGCACGTTGTTGCCCGGATCTTCCTGCATGATCACCATGGTGGCGCCAGCCGGAGTGTTGTAGACGCACATGTTGTCCATCATCTTCTGGCCTTCGTTTCCGATGAGAAGCGCCTCGATGGTGCCGCCCGCGAGCGGGTTGTTCACGTCGTTGAAGCGCATGCGCATCAGGCGCGAGTTGGTGGTCATCGACGCGGTGTCCACGAAGTAGAAGTCGCTCGGATTCGCCGGATCCCACGCGCCGTCCTCGGGACGCAGGAAGCTGGTGCCGGCAGCGGTGCCGGCAGCGGTGAAGGTGAAGGTGCCGCTGTAGACGGGCGAGGTGGAGCCGAAGCAGTTCGCCGTGGTCTCGGCGGCGACGTTGGCGCCGTCGACCTGCACCTGGATGCCGTAGGCGTTGCCGCCGATCAGGCCGGCCTTCTCAGCCGGGGTGCCGGTGTCCTGCTTGGTGCCGAGGTACACGAACACGCGGTTCGCGCCGCCATCCGACGTGGCGACCACCAGGGTGGTGTCGCTGGCGTACGGACGGGCCGCGCCGGTTTCCCAGGCGCCCAGCACCGAATCGAACGCCGGGAGCTGGTAGGCCACGCCGGTCTCGACGTCCATCGCCATCATGCGGCCCGGCGTGCCGGCCTCTTCGCCCGACATGAAGATGTGGTCCTGCGTGCCCTTGCCGGTAGCGGCGTTGAAGTAGGCGCTTTCCGCGGCGAGGTCAGCGGAGCAGAAACGGGCGAAGTTGTAGAGCGTGCCGCCGGTGCCGTTGGTCGAGGTGACCACCGAGGTCATGACGTCAGCGCCGGAAGAAACAGCGAAGGTTCCGGGCGCGATGGTCCACTTGCTGGCGAACGCGCCGCCGGCGAAGCCGGTGGGCTGGTGCGCGTGCTGCTGGCCGCCGACAGTGGCTCCGAGCTCGTGGGTCATGGTCAGCGTGAAGGTGCCGTCGTTGTTGGTGAAGGCGCCCATGCCGTCCGGGATACCGATCATCTGGTAGCCGCCGACGCTGTCGCCGACGGTGAGGATGGAGACGATGTCGCGCACCGGGCTGCCGGTGGTGGGACGAACGTACGGGGTGGCCGACGAATTCGGGCCGGTGCGCACGGAGGTCTGCGCGGTGGCCGAGGCGGCGACAGCGAGGACGGCGGACGCGCCGATTGCGAGGGTGATGCGGGTCATTTCTTTATAACTCCAAGTCGGGTTTCAAGACCATGCGTACCGGACCTTCCGGAACGCGACGAATAATGGCGGTCTGCTGTGAAGCGTGCGCTTGCTAACGATGTGGAGTTATTGAACAAACGATGTGCGATGCGTTAGCGCACTTCGAATG
>CALGTP010000336.1 GCA_937902105.1 uncultured Actinomycetes bacterium | reverse complement strand
ACTATCGGGCGATGTGGAAACACAGCCGTCATTGCTGCGGCTTCGGCGGCATCGTTGAGTGGAGTCGAGGTGCCATGGGCGTTGACATAGACAATTTCATCTGAGCGCAAACCGGCCTCGTCCAATGCCAGTCGCATGCAATTGATTGCTCCTCGCCCACCTGGAGAGGGAGCTGTGATGTGGTGCGCGTCGGCGTTGCTCGCCGAACCGACAATCTCTCCAAGGATTTTTGCACCTCGTGCGACAGCATGATTCCACTCTTCAAGTACGAAGATGCCGGCGCCTTCTCCCATGACGAAACCATCGCGCTCTTTGTCGAATGGACGACTCTGACCCGATGAAGAAAGCGCAGTCATGTTGTTGAAGCCAGCTAACGATGATGGCGTCGCAGCGGCCTCAGAGCCACCGCTGATGATTGCATCACAGCGGCCCATAGCGATGAGGCGCGCTGCGTATCCCAAGGCATGTGTTGAGGCGGCGCAAGCCGTACAAATGGTTTCGTTGGGTCCTTGCAGCCCATAGCGCATGGAAATTGCTGCGCCGGAGGCGTTGGCCATCATCATTGGCACCAAGAATGGAGAAACTCGGCGTTCGCCTTTTTCTAAACGAATTTGCACTTGCTCTTCGAGGGTGCCGAGGCCGCCAATTCCTGTACCCAAAATGACGCCGAAGCGAGCAGGATCTACATTGATATCGCCCGCTTGAGAAAATGCTTCGGCTGCTGCGGCCAACGCAAACTGCTCAACCTTGTCGGCTCGCCGAGCTTCCTTGGGATTATCAAAAAATGGAAGTGGGTCCCAATCAGCGATAGTGGTCCACTTCCCACCAGTGAACTGTTGGCCTAGTAAACCGGACCAGAAATTTTGCTGACCTATGCCGCAAGGAGCGACCACGCCGAGACCAGTAATAGCAACTCGGCGACCAATCATCAGGCCAATTTTCCAACAATGAGGTCGTATGCCTGACCAACAGTCTTGATATCTTCGATTTCTTTTTCTGGGACCTCAACGCCGAACTCTTCTTCTAAAGCCATAACAAGTTCGACTAAATCGAGACTGTCGGCATCCAAGTCATCACCAAATAACGCTGATGGCACGACCTTGTCGGCGTCAACGCTCAAAACATCTACAGCACATTTTTGAAACCGGGCAAAAAGTTCCTGATCCATAATTTTTCTCCTACGTCGTTCGCTAGTCAGCGATTTTGTTATTTTAGACCGATGCACTACGTGTCTATGTATTTATTGTGTGCCTAATGACCCATTCCCATGCCACCGTCGACGGGGATCACGGCGCCCGTAATAAAAGAGGCTTCTGCTGAAGCCAAAAAGACGATGGTCCCGGCAACCTCGTCGGGGGTGGCTAAACGTCCAAGGGGGACTGCCTCAGTGAGAGTTGCCAGTCGCTCAGGGCTGAGGGCCAAAAGCATGTCAGTTGCCACTGGGCCAGGGGCCACCACATTGGCGGTTATCGAGCGACTACCTAGTTCACGCGCAATGGAACGCGCTAGACCGACCAGCCCAGCCTTTGAGGCTGCATAGTTTGCCTGACCCGCTGAACCCATCAGTCCAACCACGCTGCTGACAAAAATAATGCGGCCAGAACGCGCTCGCAACATGGCTTGTGAGGCACGCTTGGAGACTCGAAATGCGGCAGTGAGGTTTGCGTCGATGACATCGGCGAAATCGCTTTCCGACATCCGCAGAAGCAACATGTCTTTTGTGATTCCAGCATTGGATACCAAAACTTGCACGGGTCCAAAGTGTTCTTCAACAGCGAGAAAGGCGGCATCTATGTCCGCTGCTTTGGTGACATCACATTTGACGCTGAAAAATCCGTCGGGCGGAGGTGAGGAGTTGTACGTCACTGCGACACGATCGCCCAAGGCTGCAAAACGATGAGCTGTCGCAAGACCGATTCCCTTTGATCCACCAGTGATGAGTACGACGCGACCACTTGTTTGTTGAGACATCACTGACCTCCCCACACGATGAGCGCACTGGCTGCTGTCATGCCAGCACCGAAACCAACAAGTAAGACAGTGTCGCCCTTCTTGATCTTTCCAGCATTGGCGGCATCGACTAGTGCCAAAGGTATTGAGGCTGACGAGGTGTTTCCTGTGTAATGCAAAACTGTTGAAGCCTTTTCCATTGGAATGCCAAGTCTTTCGCAGGCCGCTTGGATAATCCGGATATTGGCTTGATGGGGGATCACGACATCCACATCATCGGCGGTTAAACCAGCCGCTGTGAGGGATTTTGTCGCACTGTCGACCATGATGCGAACTGCTTTACGGAAAACATCTTTGCCTTCCATCTGGATGAAACCGCCTAACTCGGCATATAAAGAATCCTCTGCAGATCCATCGGCATCAATATCCCAAGACAACATTTGCCCCGGTCCATCAACGGCCTCGAGCACAACTGCACCGGAGCCGTCAGCGAATAAAACAGCTGTGTTGCGGTCACTCCAATCGGTGATGCGCGACAAAGTGTCGGTTCCGATGACCAGAACTTTCGATGAGCCCATGGCGATCAGTCCATGTGCAACGGTGAGAGCATAAACAAATCCAGAGCATGCGGCGTTGACATCGAAGGCACCACAGGAAAGACCAAGAGCATGTTGCACGGTCGCTGAGGTTGCTGGGACACATCGGTCAGGGGTCGTCGTGGCAAGCACGAGAGCATCGATTTGGCTGGGATCAACTCCAGCCATCTTCAATGCGGCGGATCCTGAGATGACGCTTAACTCCGCGGTCGTCCCACCAATATGACGCTCTTGAATGCCACTACGCTCGCGGATCCACTCGTCCGAAGTGTCTAAGGTTTGGCTGAGTTCCTCGTTGGTGAGGACGCGTGGCGGCAATGCGCTACCCCAGCCGGTGATCACTGCTCCACGTATGCCTTGGGGTGCTGCTGGCATATCAGAGAGTCCTTAACCAAGCAATCGGCTGGCGAAGGGTGATTCTTTCGCCTTGCACGGCGATGAAGGCCTGCAAGGTGCCTTCAAAAGCTGACAGGACGTCAACCTCGCCAACTCGGCCGATGCATTGACCAACCGAGATGTGATCGCCGGAA
>CALGTP010000335.1 GCA_937902105.1 uncultured Actinomycetes bacterium | reverse complement strand
GCTACTGCAGCGCTACCATCTAACTCGGGATTGTTGTCCTGGTACAGTGCTCCAAAGGCTACTGCTGACCGGACACAGGCCATAGAAGTTGGCGCCGAAGAAGTGTCTGTAAAGAAAACACTTTGTCCCTCTCCGTCTATCATTTGACTACCTTGAACTACTATTCTCCCTTTCCAAAGAGGGGAATCAGTATCAAAACCTTTGATACCCAAAATGGGGAAAAGTCTAGAAAACACAGCGTGGGCGAACTTACTAGCTACTACCCTTTTGGATTCCGCCTTTTCATCCCAAACTCCTGCATCTACCAGCTTGGTTGCCTCTTTCAAAAGAGCGGCTTTAGCATCTGGTGTTGAATACAAAGGATCGCTCCTAGATACAAGTTTAGTGACAAGTCCTAAAATGCTCATTGGCAACTGTTGGATTTTAACTCTATGTACGTTCAAAGCTGCAGCAACTTCCTTTATCGATTGTTCTCGGAGTTGCATCTCAACGGTAAATGGGTCTTCGGAAGCGGAGGTTTTCTCAAAATCGAGTTCCGTCTTCGCAATCGTTCGCTTCATCTCAACTCGCATCAATGCATTGGATTGGAATTTGGCTTCAGCTCTTTCAATAGCTTTGTCAATTTGTCTAATCATGCATTCAACAGTTTTGTCTTTGGCAAGTTGAGGTGTAGCATCCGTGGAAACTGTCTTCGAAGCTGTAACATGTTTTCCCGGATATAATCCTGTAAGGATTTGACGAGCCATCAAGTCTGGATAGTATCCCGTCTGGTTGGTATTGCTACCTGCACACTGTTCGTGAACGTGCTGTTTGTCACATCTGTACTGTGACATGTGTTTGGAAAGAGACTCTTTGGTGGTTGTGATACACCAGGGCTTTTTAATGGGCAATCCCTTAGCTCCTTTGACATCCAACATACATCCCTCAAAGAATGTTCTCTTCATCCCCAGCTCCTTTTCCATTAACAACAGCGTCTTCAAAACCCAGCCGGAGCATCCAGCTGGCCATTCAAACGACACAGAACCTCCTTTTGCAACAACAACTTTGGCAGCTAAGTAAAAGTTCTTAAGCATGCGTTTGCTGAGTCGTCGATCTCTCTTCAGCTTCTCTCTGAAAACATCCCCAAGCTTATGTGCATTCATATGTTGCCATTGCGTCCATGGGGTGCAGGGAAGGGATCCGAACAAATCTGGTTTCTTGTGCTTGTTAATTTGGTCAAGAGTTAGTCTGAGGCCTTTGTCTGTCTCTAAGGAAAACTCCTTGGTCAAACGTATAACCTTGATGTCGTTTCTGTCTCCTACTCTTCCTAAGCTGGAGTCTTCGCTACACGCGAATTCGACTAGGACCTCTTTTGATCTGGAATGCGTAGCTATCAAAACTTTAGCTCTTTTCTCAGCTCTCTCCGCTTCTCTCTGTTCCTTCTTCTTTTGGAAAAAGTTATACTGCTGAACAAACTTGTCACCTATGGATTTTGGATTAGGAACAGGTGTCAGCGGAGAATGCGGAGAAGGTTCAGCTTCGCTCCCTTTGTCAATGTTGGGTTCTGGTGATGATTGCAAATCGACGGCAAGGTTGTCTTCGATCTCATCTTTATCAATTTCACCCACTTCAGTGGGCTCATACTCTTCATCAGATTCAGCACCCCCCTGAATCTCCTCTTTTCCCTCTTCAATCTCAAAGCTAACAACTTTTTCAGGAATCACAGACTCCTGGGCCTCCTTTTCAATCTCGGGTCCTTTGGTATCCTTAATGGTTCGAGGAATCGCAGCTTTGAAAAGGTCACCAAACAGCTGTTCTGCAAACTGTTGATATGGTAGTTGTGTTGTTTGTGAGAATTCGAGGTACTGTTTCTGCAAACGTAAATCTTGCAGTGGGAAGGCCGTGACTTCTGGAAATCTGAAGTCTCGAGTCGTACTGATGTACAACGGTGTCTGCTTGGTCCAATGTTCAAGAAAGCAAAAGGTAATCTCAGAATCTTTCACTAAGTTACCGGCAACAACACTGTGAGTCAGGTAAATTGCGGGTTTTCCTCTTGGTTCGTTGTGGTCAACTTCCTTAGGGACAACATACACAAGGCATCCAAAGGGCTGCATGGTAACCGGTTTTGCGTTTGGATACCTAAGCTCTTGTGGGGACTTGGACTCTATGTTCCCGGAAGTAACGTTGATTGCTGCCGAAGCGTGCATGCCTGCAAAAGGCCAAAATCTCAGCTCAAGGGCGCTTACCAAAAGGTTAACTCTAATGTTATCTCCAATGACAAACATGTGCGACTCCATGCGGGCGTTACTGTTGTGGTCATAAGGAGTGGATTTCCTCTGAGGAATACCTAACCTCTTGCAAGCTTTATTGAAACTCTTAAAACCATCGGTGTAAAACATCCCTGGTTTAAGATCCCCCAAGTACTGTAAGATTGCTGCTTTGATACTGGCAGTATCTTTGTTGGCCATCGGAAAAAAGAAACTCCCTCCGCTGGCGTCGTCTAAAAAGACTTGTCCATATCTGCTGCCTTCTACTCCTAAGTTTCGCTCTCGGTCATTTATCTCGTAGGTATCTGTCATGGTAGTTTTGCCTACAACTGAAGCAACATCTCTCTTAGACAAAGGGATCCTATTGGATTTGTGACGTCTTTGTTTAGCTATTCTGCAGAATTTACAGTTGCAACCATAACGATGGGTTAGGCCACGAACGTACTGCATGTACCTTTCATTCTTTTCTGAAGGGGAAACTTCCGGATAAATATCCGAGGCAGGCTGCTTTTCACGCAGTCTTCTCCTAATAGGAAAAGCAGTATGGTCCTCACCCTGACCTCCGTACTTGCCAAATGCAATGCCGGCCGAGTCTGGGATTTGGTTCATCTTGACAGTTTCGGATTGAATGTTTGTAAGATCTAAGATTGGAACATCTTGTTCAACAGTGAGGTAGATTATGGTTTTGGTTTTGTGGCTATAGAGATATGGTCTCTCATAGTCATCATATGACCAACCAAACATCAACTCATTATCTTTGATCTTCCCCTCCTAAAAGGTCTGGAGTGTTCTTCAAAGCAATTGCTTCGATGTCAGTGAAAGCATCCGTA
>CALGTP010000334.1 GCA_937902105.1 uncultured Actinomycetes bacterium | reverse complement strand
TGTCGAGCGTCGTGCCTCCGGTTGGCGGAAGTTGCACGAAATCGCCGCAGCATATCACTATGCATCCGCCGAAATTGTACGCACCCCACGGACTCTTTCCGCATCTGAACCCGATTTTCACGCCGAATGTCGAGAACAGCTTGGCATCGACCATGCTGATTTCGTCCACGATAATGATCTGCAGGCGTTGGCCGTCGACGTTCGCAGCGTCTCCGTCGCCATACATGTTGGCGCCCATGAGATGATGCATCGTTTGTCCGTTGGATTGCAACGCCGTCGCCGCCATGTAGGCCGTGAACACGTAGTCGAGATTCTCCTCCATCCCGAGCGCGTCGAACAAGGACCGCAGCTGTTGCGACACGAAGGATTTGCCGGTACCGGGCATGCCCGTGACGAAGTACATGGGCGGTGGCATCACCGTTACGTCCTCGGTCTTGCTCAAAATAGCCTTCACCTCTCCGGACCGGTGCTTCAGGTACGTGGTGAAATCGCCGATGAACTGCTCCTGTTCCTCGATCCGACGCGTCTGAGAGTTTGCACGGGTTTGCAGCCAATCGTCCACGATTTGCGGGACATTTTGCGTGTCGTAGAACGTGTACCACGTCTTTTCGCCGGTCGTGCTCGGGTTTCCCTCTCGCAGCTCCGGCGTCGGTTTCGGCTCGGCCGAGCTCATAAATGCTAGCGAATTCCGCGTGTCTCCAGCCGGTGTGCTTGTTCCGACGCTAGCCGCTGTACGATGTGCGCGACCTGCTTCCCACAGGTCCACGTTGATGTTATGCCCATTCAGCTTTGTTTCCTTCAACTCTGTCATCGACATCCCCGACAGTCGTGTCGTGTCTTCGCAGTTTTCTTCGTTGTCCGAATCCGCTGCGTTCACTTCACCGACCGTGTGCATCATCAAGAAGCCCCGGATGCTGTTCTTAACCGCTGTGCATGGCACCCCATCTGTGATATAGCGCTGCCAGGCCTCAACGTATGAACACGTCTGGGTTTTGATCGTCTGTGCGAATGGTACGGCGTCCGTCGCCGCGGACGCGATGCTCGTCCATGGAGAGAAGAACGCCATCAACGCCAGCGCACGAGCCTCCTTCGAGGGCTTGGAGTCGAACGGATAGAGGAAGTACGGTACCTTCGGAGTGACATGGCGAACGATGACGAATTTGTGCTTGTATTCGTCCGGCGCGTCATCGTGTAGCGCGATCCAGTGTTGGCCGTTGATGCAGCCCGACGACTTGGCGAGCACGTAGTGGACCCCGGGCTCGAAGTCGACGTCGCACTTATGTCCGTGCGATTCGTAGAAGTATTTACCTTCCTCCGTCAGCACGCAGTGCTTCGGGTACTTGCCACGATCGGCATCCTCCGCTATCGAGCGCGGGAACGTAGCTAGTTGGAAGTACCAGTGTTGCCAAAACTGATGCGGTGGGGCAAGCCAGATCGCGTCGTGCGATGCGCGCAGCCCATACAGATAGGCGGAGAAGTTGGCCACATCGGGAGCGAGGCGGGCGTTGTCGCCGTCGCCTTGGATCTTTACGCGCTGTTTCGCAAACGCGTAGTTTCGCGTCTCCCTCGCGGTAGACAGCTCGAGGCGCAGTTGCGGACATGGCAGCGCTACTTGCGAAGCACTGAAGAAGGACTCGGCCGCGGTCGAGTCATTCTCACGAGAGTACAGCATCAAGTTCAGCACCTCAGGCCCGTACATGGTTTTGGCCTTCGTGATGGTGTCGGTGAGCAAGCGCGCTGCGCATCGCTGCGCGAATTTCGAGAGCGTCAGAGGTCGCTGTTCTTTGCCGATCGGCGTCCGCAATTTAAACTGCCGTAGACGGTAGTCGTGGATTTTGCCGAAGTTTTTCACCCGGTCCTTTGCGATCGGCTGCGCCTTGGCCGTGTACGAGTTCACGTACTTGACGTTCTGCCGCGCGATTTTACCTATCGTGCGCGTCAGCTTGTTGATCGTTTCGTGTGACCTTCGTTGGCATGCCTTGCTCTTGCATTCGTCAGAGTGCGCAGCACCGACGGGCGGAGTTTTGTCGGTACGCCGCACGTGGAAGTTGCAGCCCGCCACGACTGAGATGGCGGGGTGGGTCTCTCCCAGAGGGACTGCCTTGTGGCAGTACCCGGACGTCGTGTTGTACCCGTACCGTGGTCCTTCGTGCTGCCCGACCTTTGCGCGATAGCCTGGAGCTCCTCGGTACAGCTTGCGCGCCAGCCGTTTGCACAACACGCAAGCCTTGCGCAATTCGCCTTTCGGGAAGCTGTACTTGCAGGCTCGGCACTCCTCTAGCGGCTTGCCTTTACGAATGGCGGCCTGACGCTTGCGCTTCGCCTTCTCCGATTTCTGCAGGCACGACCGAGGCACCCGACGATTTCCGTGTTGATCCTTTGGATGCACGTGAAGCATGCTCGTCGCGGATCGGATGTCCGAACTTTTGTCATGCCACGCACGGAATGCGTCGGCGTCCATTGAAGCGACGCGGTCGGAATAGCCGTGCACCATCAACGCAGCGTCGTCGCGATGCCTCGTGGTCCACGCGTTCTCGATGTTATCCAGCTGAATTTCGTTGAAAACCTCCGGATTTGCAAACGACTCGGAGCAGCATCGCGCCGACCATTTGTCCATGTCTGCCATGCCACGTGCAAACGCGCCCGTCCTTGTGATCAGCATTCGGGCCAGTTCGTGCATCGAGCAATGCTGATACACCCATTTCAGCCAGACGAGGATGTGCGCGTGCAACCAGCCAGCCAGCTGAGCCTCGATCGACCCCGCGTACGCCTCGATCATCCCGAACACGCCACCTTCCACGTTGGAGACGCTGCCGAAGAGGTCTTGGCACGAGCACCTTTTAGACCTCGCCGGACAGTCGCTACACGCGCGCACTCCGAACATCGTGCGAAGCACGAGTTGAACTAGCGTTCGGAAGCCGTCAACGCATGCCAACGGGTCTTGTGACACGATGCGCTGCCGCTCCTCGAACGACGGCATCTCCAAGCCTTTGAGAGGAACGAAAATGCCGCATGAAGAGACCTTGCCGTCCTCGTCGTGGTACGTGGCGAGTGTGGGCTTGTCCATCGAGATCCAGTTCTTCAAGTCCACATCGCGCAGGTAAATCGGGTCGGCTTCTAGACCTCGATGGAGGTGGAAGACTAGGACCGAGTGGTAGACACTGGGCGAAATGGTGCACATGAACGGCGCGCCGTACCTGCAACTCCAAGCACTGAGGCCAACACGTATCACCGACGCGCAAGGTGCGCTGTGCGACATACCGGACGCAATATCCCGTCATGTACTTGCACATAATATTGCGCGTCTCTTGAGTGCCTGGGATTTTTTTAGCGGTCATCTCCAATGAGTGCAGCAGCTTGCGTTGACGAGCATTGAGATCCGGCATCAGACAGAGCCTCGTGAAGTCCCCTCGCACGTTCACTTTCGTCCCGTTCGCGGTCGTAAAGGTCTGGTGCAGCCGTTCGAGTAGCTGGTGGATGTCGTTGACGATGTCCGTTGCCCTTTCATTCTCGTCGCGACCGTCCTCTTTGCGCATCGCGTTCATGATGCTGTAATAGGTCTTCGGGTCGTTCACTAGCGTCCTGCAACGAAAGATGATGTCGATTGGTTGGAGCGCCGACAAACAACTAGACCACGAGCGCGCACCGGTGCCAGAGATCTTTCATGCAGAACGGCAGTGTTGAATCGCGAATGAACTGCTTCTGCGCACTCCTACATCGCAACCGACAGAACTGGTTGAGGTCTACTCTTGGCGCGTCTACGCTCGGCATGCCGTCGGCCGTCGCTTTGCGTCTCTTTGACGGATTCCGGAAGTAGTCGATCCATGCCCCTCCTCTTGGGAAGAGCATCGGGTAGGCGATGCAGAAGAAGGAAGGCGTGAACGTTTCTAGGAGGTCACCGTGATCGAGCCGAAGACCGTAGGGCTGCGTTCGTCGCTTGGCATCCGCGTCGAGGTTCATAAGACCGCGCAACTTGCGCTCGTTCTCGTTGAGCCCGTCCGACGCGCTCGCGCCGAATCCCATGCCGAACGGCTGCGCGTGCGAGAACGGGTCGCGGTCGATGTCGCTCGTTGGAGGAGCTGGGACGGCCGCCTTGCCCTCGTTCACCTCAACTGTCGAGATGTCTAGCGCGTCTTTGGTCCGCTCGAAGGCGCTAATAATGTCGGGGTTTAACCCGGATCCTTTCGGGTATAGTCGATACGCCCGCTCCGTGATGGTCTCCTCCCAGTCTGGTAGCTGAGCATACTTGACGTAGCCCGGCAGCTTCCGCGCGACGTTGATCTTAATGAGATTGACTACCACTTCGGCGCGGATCAGCGCTTGCTGCAACAGCCGCTCCTTTGCTTCACCAGTAAGAAAATCCTTCGTGGCGTACAGCCGGAACGAGCAGCGCAGCGCGACCTCCTTCGGGTCAAGCGGGAGCTGCGGGAGTTGCGACTCCACCTCCTGGTCGGCATCTTCGTCGAGAAATGGCTTCAGTTGCGTGATGTACTCCTCGAAGCCCAGGACGTAAGCGGTGATGGAGCCAATAGACCCGATGACACCTTGGTGTTCGTGCACGGCATTTTGCAGCAAGTCGTGCCCGCGAATCTGCTTCCACTGCTCACAGACTGAAACCTCCATCTGCGACATCGTCGGATGCACAACCGACGCCGCCACGATCTCCGCGTACGTAACCTGCGGCGCAACAGCGTAACACCGTTATTCGCGAAGAGTGCACATCCTAGCATCAGTTCGTGTAATCGAGGCGTGTTGCGCGAAGAGTGCACCTTCATGGTGAAGATGTAGTTCAACATAAAGTCTGTGAAGTTGTCGTTGGCGAGCGCGAGAGGCGGGAGTTTGCCCTTCTTCAGCTCGGTGTGGCATTCGACGCAGAGCGGGACACGACAGCCTTCACAGAAGTCATCGCCGCGCTCGTGCTTTCGTACAACGCAGGCTCGGTCTTCGGGGCAGCACACTATGCGAACTACGTCGTCTTCACCATGAGGCACTCCGACTGTCCAGCCGTTGAGGGCCTCGTCACGATCTTCCACGCTCGTGTAGCCGACATTGGTGTAGCGCGCGTCGAAAACCTCGCGACTGAGAGCTTGGAGGGCTTGCCCGGCGGCCTTGTAGCCCGTGGAGGGCTGCAGAAAGTACGGCTCCAGGACGTTGTAGTACCGGATGGAGCTCGCGGTGTCGTTACGGTCTTCTACATACACCTGTGCGCAGCTGGTGCAGATGAGTGACCGGATCTTCTCGTCCTGGAACTGCTCATAGAAGTTCTCAATGCAGCGTCGGTTGACGGTGTAGCCGACGGCCGGGATACCGTGCTGCTGCTGCTCTTGCAGCACTTGCGTGTACAGCGAAAGGAGCATCCGATCGTCCAACACGAGGCCTCCAACTCGAGATGAATAGCACCTCGTAGCAGCGAGATGCATCGGCTCGAAGTCCGATACGTGGCACTCTCGCAGGTGGTCGCAGATCCACATCCTGTCGTTGACCCCGACATGCGCTTGTCTCCACTCGTCGGAAGGCCCGACCGCGTCACAGAAGCCGCAGCACACACCTCGTACGCGTTCGCCAGAGTCAGCATCGACGCCGGTAGGTA
>CALGTP010000333.1 GCA_937902105.1 uncultured Actinomycetes bacterium | reverse complement strand
CATTGTGATTGAGTCATACCACTGTGCCTTTCGCTCTGCGAGGGCCACTATGGTCATTGACAATTTCTGCTATTGGTACGATCGTTGCCTCAATGTTAAGATCCACCCCACGATGCTTCCTGTGATCGTGACAATGAGCCCCGTGCTGCTCAATGTAATTCAGAACTATCCATACTTTGTCAATTGGGACAAGCCAGTTCTTGCACTTGAAGCCACTTCCTATGGTTTCAACGTGGTTTGCGGCGAAAATTCCCACCAGATTTGCCCTTGTATCATGGCTGATCCGTCGACCAAGGCTTCTGATTACAACATCAAACCTTTCTCTATGGTGCATAATCTTCAGCGCGTCAAAACCTCCGGAGGTCACTACTACTTCAGGGTAAAAGGTGACAAAGAGCACGCGTGGACCACTGAGCCTAGCCCAAAAGAGATTAAGGACACAAAGAACATCATTAAGAACTGTAAAATCGCCGCAAAACTTAATTTATCCACCTACCAGAGCGCATGCGCGTCGAATGCGGTTTCTTCTGTGTGGCTTAAAACGGAGTGTGGGAACCCAAGACCCAGCACGGTGTCTGATGATGCTGCGCTTGCTTTAATTCCCGACTTGTACGATGGCCACTACTACAGGTTCTATAGTGTTGGTGAGGTTGTTGCAGAGCTCGATTCCGGTTCAGAAGACGAGGCTGGTTCCACCCATGGTGGGACCGCCGAGTCTTCTCTAACGGAAAAGGGTCTCGCTCCTCCTAACATTCGACCTAACGTTGAAGGAATCAAGTCAGCTCGACTTCAATCCGCTGCGACTTCTACTCCACAAGCTGAGACTGTCCCTGACGCCGAAGAACCTGAGATCGTCAGGGTTACCACCGGCAGCGAGAAGAAAGGCAAAAGCAAAGGTAAGGCTGAAGCCGCTCCTATGCCTCCGCCTCGCGGTTCGGTCAAGGCTCAACTCCCAGACCCGAAGCCTACTGCCGAAAAAGGGCAAGGCGAAGGAACTCAAAACTTCCTTAATCAGGACTGGAAGGCTCTTCAGACTAAGTACGAAAAGATGTACGAGGAGCGGTGTGCAGAGGATAACTACGCTGCCAACCGCCGTCTTGAAAAGCTTGGCTTCGAAGCCTCCGATTACGACAAGGCACAGAGCAAATCTAAGGTGCTCTCCGATTGGGATGATGTCAAGATGTGTATGATCGATACCATCGCGGCAATCCCTTACGGTAAGTACGACAGCTCTTCATATGTCCATTCTGTCGAAAAAGGTGGCATCTCTAAATTCAAAGTTAACGTTCAATTCCAAAGAGCATTGCAGGCCGTTGGTTTTGAAGTCCCCGCCTGCCGTGGAGATAAAATCCACAACCCGTACACTGGCGATCCTGTTGGAAACGCGAATGAGATGTTTCCCCCCGTCAATGTGGGTGACCATTGCTGGTTAGCTGTGGGTGACTCCATCGGATTACGATATCCTGGCTCCAAGTCACACAACTCCACAGTCGATGCTTCGCTGGCTAAGAAAATCCAGTGGATGAAAGGAAAGGGTCAAATCACTTTCCACTGTCGACCAGGTGTTGGAATCTCTGGTATCTTCGCCGCTCATAAGGCGAGGTTCGAGAGTGACGAAGCTCAAGGATACAGACAATACGGTGCTGTGTGCTTCATTGCTTTCAACGACCTATATGACGAAAAGACCTACCAGCGCCGGCCAGGTCAGGTTGAAGACGCTGCACGCTCGCTTCGCGAGTACTGTGCAAAAAGCAAACTTGAGGGCGTTCGTTTTTGATGCTATCATCGACGGTGAGGCTTGGAGCCTCCGTGATTATAACACCTTCAACAGCGAAGCACTCGGTTTGATGGATATTCCTCCCGCTTCATTCGGTATTCCTGGCATTCGGGATACTGCTATTGTGAGGCTAGGACATTTCGTTGATGGCTCCACTCGCAATCTTCACCTGAACCAAGATATGCGCAACGTCGAGCTCATGGCAGACCTTGTGCATGGCGCGATGAAGCTGGCAGTTGCTCTTCGTGATCCCTACACATACGACGAAGGCTGCCGCAGTCCATTGCAGGAACCAGATGGTGGTTACATGCAAATCAGGACGCTCGAATGGCTTGGCGTCGACAGAGATGTGTTGCAAAATGTGTTCGACTGCGAAATCAATCGCGAAGAAATCACTGCGCCATCCGATGATGCTGAAACAGCCAAGGAAGAGTCCGAGGCACCCAGCGATGCTGAAATGGATTCCGACACCGAGGCTGGTCCCGCCCATGGCGGGACCGCCGAGGTTGAGGTTGACATGGATGCGCCATTGTTCTGTGAAAGCTGTGGATTTCTTGTCCGCGTCACGGAGCCTGGGGTCTGCCCCAAATGCCTGAGCCTATCGCCAGGCGCGTGTGGCACAGCCATTGGATCGCTCCGGCCAGCCAAGTTCACTGAGCTTATTCCTTTGATCAAAGAAAATAAAGTTTTCGATGGACACACACTAAGTCAGAGAAATGACATTACTCCCATTGTCGTCGACGAACATGCCGATGAGTACCACATGG
>CALGTP010000332.1 GCA_937902105.1 uncultured Actinomycetes bacterium | reverse complement strand
CCGGAGCAGCGGGATGGGGATTAGGGCAACTCTCCCGGAGCCCAGATGTTGATCATTTCCCTGATGTAGTTACTCGGAGCGCCATCGGAAACTTGTGCACTCACGGGGATGCCGCCGTCGGTCGAATATGGTGCGGGTGTGGTTTCCAAGACGTCTACCCACAACTCGGTTGCATAGAGCCCATATTTTTGCGGCAAAACTCGGGTTCGCTCGGCCAAAGCGGGGTACCCTCCTCCAGCAATTTGACCCACCAGCTCCCCGGCAAGGTTCACCACGGCACTACCACTGGCTCCTTGTTGTGCGGGAAGGTTGTAGGACTGAAGTGTTCGGGTGAAATAGTCAGCGCCCAAGAAAGACCCTACTCCGGTAACCCACGGTCCCGTCCTGGTCATCGTCGCGGGATGGCCGACGGTGACTAAGGGCTCCCAAGGCGTCAAAGTCGATGAGTCAGCGATTTTGAGCGGTTCCAGCTTCATCGTGTCGCTGGTTCTCAGGAGCGCTACATCTCCTCGATGAAAACCTGTCTGGGCGACCGCTCCAAAAATCTCGTTATAGCGCTCATTCAACTCGGTCTCCCCATCAAGAGAGGTTTTTCCTACAAGTTCTGCCTCCACGTCCTGACCGTAGAAAGTGCGAAAGGTGGTTTTGGAGCCAATAGACAAATTCGATACACAATGGTCATTGGTCACAATGAGGTTCTCTGTCACGGCAAAGCCGGTGCAGATACAGGGAACGTCAAAGTTCTTGTTGAGGCGGTTTTCATCACACTCGGGGCATCCCGTTTCCCGAATAAATGCGAGAGTAGCCTGCTTGGCGATGTCAATGGCACCAGAATTCATCTCGGAGAGGGGGAACCCTGAGACGGTAAAATCTTCACCAAATAGGGGAACTTCAAAACGGTGAAAACTTTCCAGAGAAACCTCTGGGCGAATCACATCCCCGGAGACACTAGGTGCCGGCTCAGAGTTCATCGTCGGATCGAGCTCACGCAGCGTCTTAATGAGCTGGGATGTGATGGGCGCTCCGACAGTCAGCGCGGGGCTGTCCGCGTAGTAGCGAGGGAGCGGACCCAGCGTATTCTGGGTGGTACTCACCTTGTTTGTAGGGCATAATTTCCCGCTTTGATCATTGGTTTGCAGTTCCACCGTGGCAATGACAGCTCCAGAAGCATCGACGATGGGGCCACCGTTGCTTTTTCCATCGCTGTAGTGGTCGAGATAAAGTCGTGGTCCATTGACTCCCGTGGCTTGTCCGCTGGCAGCACATGTTCGAGCGTCGCTGGGTGAGACGAACCAACCGCCTTCGCTCTCGGCCTTATTCGGGTGGTGAATGGTAGCGGTCGCGCCTACGCCCGATAAATCGACGGCCTTGACGCTCAACCAATGCTGATTACTTCCTCCGCCTTCCCAAGGCGCCCAGGTGTCAAAGGGCTGCTTTCGGTCCCGGGTCACAGACTTCAGACGAATAGCGCCCAAGCCGCTTGCGTCATCCTCCCAGACCACTTCGCCCAGTGCCCACCGCCCGTCAAAAAGTTGGACAACGGGACCTCTGCCACTTTCCAGAAGAGCCCCTGAGGTGCCCGGAAAGAGCTTCGTCCCATAGCGCTCACAAGCACCCACACCATCTTCGCTGGGCGGAATGCGGGGCATGGCATTATCAAGATTTTGGTCTCTCGCCTGGTCGTCCATTGTGTCCAACGTTGCCACCGTAGTAAGGATGAGCGAATCGCTGACAAAAAATCCAGTCCCCGAGGATGTGGCATGGACCACCGGTTCGTTCAGCATCCTCTCGGTTGATTGATCCATGCACCAATCGCCAAAAACGACGACGACGCTGCGAGATGCCGCATGTCCCACCTGTTCAATTGCCGAAAGGTCTCGTGGACTTCCCGAGGATGCTATGTCTATCAACTCTTCGCGACCCCACGAGATAGTCGTGATGTTCTGGTTGACGGTTCCATCCACGAGTCCAGGAAGCTTCGTCACAATCTCAAAACAGCCAAAATCTCCACAGACTTGTTCTTGTGTGATCGAAGCCAACTGGGTTTCGGGAATCCCCGGATCTACGGGCCCACCTCGCAGAGCGATTAGCGACTCGGTCGGATCCTGAAAATACCCCATGAAATAATTGAAGAAATCGTTGAACTCAAAACCCGTCCGATTGGCCGCCGTGTTGAAATGCTCCGAGCATGTTTCTGTCATCGCTTGCATAGCAACAGGCTGATCCGTAGTGGCTGATTCAAACACGTAATAAGGAAAGCCGTCCTCTCCGTAGAGGTGACCGACTAACTTTTCGACACCTTCTGCCTCCATACACAACGAGAATTCGTCCAATTCTGTGGGTTTGAGTCCGGAGGAGATTTCAGGAGCTGGGCTACAAGACGCCAGGAGAGTCCCCACCAAAAACGCCCCTATAACTCCGAATGCGTTCCGCGCAAAGGTTGGGAATGACGCACTCTGCGTGGTCGTCGAAGGCCAACCATGCGGCGATTTAAGCGACTCTCGCATATTTTCTCGGCTTTCGATACTGGCCCCACTTGCCGGA
>CALGTP010000331.1 GCA_937902105.1 uncultured Actinomycetes bacterium | reverse complement strand
GTGGCTCCCGACACGGGGGTAAAAAGGCGTACCCTCAGAGTGTGCGCAGCGCTAAAGACTTCTTCAAGCCCCTCGCCGTGGGAGCCCCCGAGCCCCTCCGCGAGATTCCCTTCCGCCCAAGTCGGATGATCCATTTCTTCCCCCCTTCCAACGAAAAGATGGTCGCCAAACTCGGTGACATCGTGCCGACCGTGGACATCATTCTCGGCAACCTCGAAGACGGTGTACCTGCCACAGATAAAGAAGCGGCTCGCGCTGGATTAGTCAAAGTTGCCAAGACCATTCCGATGGGGACAACTCAATTGTGGACACGTGTCAACAGTCTTGATTCGCCGTGGGGTCTTGACGACATCACAACCTTGGTCACCGAAGTCGGCGACAAATTTGATGTCATCATGATCCCCAAAGTTGAAGGACCAGAAGATATTCACTACGTCGACCGCCTACTGGCGCAGCTTGAAGCCAAGGCTGGTCTGAAAAAGCCATTAATGGTTCACGCGATTTTAGAAACAGCTCGCGGCATGGCCAACGTTGAAGAAATCTGTGGCGCTTCACCGCGCATGCAAGGTCTTTCACTCGGACCAGCAGACTTGGCTGCCAACCGCCGGATGAAGACCACTCGCGTTGGTGGCGGTCATCCTGATTATTTGGTACGTAATGACCCCGATACCTATAACCCTGATGCTCCACGCGCTACTCATCAACAAGATCTCTGGCACTACACATTGGCACGCATGGTCGATGCCTGTGTGATGCACGGCATCTTGCCTTTCTATGGACCGTTCGGTGACATCAAAGATGTTGTCGCCTGCGAAGATCAATTCCGCAATGCTTACCTACTTGGTTGCGTGGGTGCTTGGTCTTTGCATCCAGTACAGATTGATATTGCGCGGCGCGTTTTTAGCCCGCGTCCGAGTGATGTAGCGCATGCGACGCGAGTCATTGAAGCCATGGGCGATGGCACTGGGGCGATCATGCTTGACGGCAAGATGGAAGATGATGCCTCAGTCAAACAATGTCGGGTCATAGTGCAATTGGCCCGCGAACTTTCTGCTCGTGATCCCGAACTCGCTGCCTCGTACGGCTTTTAACAAGGAAAATCTGATGTCTAATATGCGACCCCGTCGTTCCGTTCTGTATATGCCCGCCGCCAATGAACGGGCCCTTGACAAAGCCAAAAGTATCCCCGCCGATGCTTTGATCTTCGATCTAGAAGATGCGGTCTCCCCGGATGCAAAGCCCGATGCCCGACGTAATGCTGTGGCCGCGGCACGCAGTGGCGAGTACGGCAACAAAGAAATCACCATTCGCTGCAATGGTCTTGAGACCCAGTGGGGAGCTGATGACTTGACCGCTGCCGCCATGGCTGGTGTCTCGGCCGTCGTGATTCCGAAGATCAATTCAGTGCGCGAGGTGGAGGCCGTTTCTTCAGCATTAGCCACGGCTGGCGCACCTGGGTCAATGAAAATCTGGGCAATGATTGAAACCCCAACAGCGATTTTTGATGTCCGCGCGATTGCTGCTCACCCAAGAGTGCAAACTCTGGTGATGGGTACAAACGATCTCGCCAAAGAACTCCGCGCCACCCAAGTTCGTGGTCGCGCTCCATTGATGCACCATCTGGCGACTGCTCTGCTGGCAGCACGTGAGGCTGGGAAAATTATCTTGGATGGTGTTTTCAATGACATTAAAGATTCCGACGCCTTCCGTGATGAGTGTCTGCAAGGCGCGCAGATGGGTTTTGATGGCAAGACACTGATTCATCCATCACAAGTGGAGATCGCCAATGATGTCTGGGCTCCGACGGCTGACGAAGTTGATTATGCCCAGCGCGTGATCGCTGCTTTTGAAGAGGCGACGGCCGAAGGACGCGGGGTCATCACCGTTGATGGCCGCATGATTGAAAACTTGCATGTGGATAATGCCCGTCGAGTTTTAGCGGTGCAACAAGCTATTGAATCTCTCTCTTGAACTAGAGAGTGCTGCGAAATAGTTCAAGTGTGCGAGCAAATGAGACGCTGGCTGCCTGCGCGTCATAGACATCTGGCCGAGCGTCATTAAAGAATCCATGGTGACATCCAGCATGAATATTGAGCGTGGCATCTTTGCCCAGTGATTGCAATTGATCTTGCAGAACTCTCACAGTTTCTGGATTGGCAAAATCATCATGCTCTGCATATTCGCCGACAACCTTGGCTTGAATGTGACCCCAATCTGGTTGTGCCGAGGGCCAAGGAATGACGCCGTAGTACGGAGCCGCTGCCGCCACTGCATCTGGACGCTGTGAGGCCAAGACCATCGCCAGCCCTCCACCCATGCAATACCCGACAACACCGACCTTGTCGCGAGAAGTCGTTTGGCATAAAAAGTCAATGGCACCAGACAAATCCTTTGCGGCTTGAGCCAAGTTCAGTCCCATCATCAACTTGCCAGCTCCGTCCGGTTCGCTTGATGATTCACCGTGATACAAATCAGGGGCGAGAGCGGTAAATCCCTCGGCGGCAAAGCGGTCCGTCACATCTTGAATGTGAGGAACGAGTCCCCACCATTCCTGAATCACGATGACGCCTGGGCCACCTCCGTTGGCGAGGTATCCCCCGCACGTTCCGCCGTTTGATGTGAAAGAAATATGTTCGCCCATGGCTCTGACCGTAGCAAGCATCACAGGTCGTGGACATCTTTATCGCCCCATAACCAGCAAGGGTCTATGAACTGCAACGTCTACGCAATAGTGTTGGGGTATGTCCGTACTTCGCACAAATCCCGCCGATGCACTGAAGCATGATCGTTCCCATGTCTTTCATTCCTGGTCTGCTCAAAGTCTGATTAGCCCCATCGTTGTCAGTAAAGCCGAGGGAAGTCACTTTTGGGATGAAGCAGGAAAAAAGTACCTCGACTTCTCGAGCCAACTAGTCAATGTCAATATTGGACATCAGCACCCAAAATTAGTGGCAGCCATCAAGGAACAAGCCGATCGTTTATGCACGATTGCGCCGTTCCACGCCAATGACGCGCGCAGTGAAGCCGCACGCCTGATTGCCGAGCGTGCACCTGGTGATCTGAACATGGTCTTTTTCACCAACGGTGGGGCCGAAGCGACAGAGAATGCACTGCGCATGGCGCGACTGCATACTGGGCGTCATAAAATTTTGACGACATACCGTAGCTATCACGGAGCAACTGGTGGAGCAATTCAACTCACTGGTGATCCACGCCGTTGGCCGAGCGAACCTGGTTTACCAGGAGTCGTCAAGTTCTGGGGACCGTACCCCTATCGCTCCGCGTTTCACAGCAGCAGCGATATTGAAGAATCACAACGCGCATTGCAACACCTGCGCGACACGTTGATGGTCGAAGGTCCACAAACTGTTGCCGCGATCATGCTTGAAGGTGTCGTTGGTACGAACGGAATTCTGGTTCCGCCACCGGGGTACATGGCCGGTGTGCGTGAAATCTGTGATGAATTCGGAATTGTATTCATTGCTGATGAAGTGATGTCGGGGTTCGGTCGATGTGGCGAATGGTTTGCTATTGACAACTGGAAAGTCGCACCTGACTTGATTTGTTTTGCCAAAGGTGTGAACTCTGGTTACTTGCCATTAGGTGGCGTGATCATTAGCGATCGCATTGCTGACACTTTCCGCGAGCGGCAGTTTCCAGGTGGACTGACCTACAGCGGTCATCCATTGGCATGTGCCTCAGCTGTTGCGAGCATCAATATTTTTGAAGAAGAAGGGATCATCGACAATGCCCGGCACCTTGGTCGTGACATCATTGGACCCGAACTTGAGAAATTGAAAGCCAATCACCCGAGCGTCGGAGACGTTCGTGGCATTGGTGTTTTTTGGGCGATTGAGTTAGTCAAAAATCG
>CALGTP010000330.1 GCA_937902105.1 uncultured Actinomycetes bacterium | reverse complement strand
CCCAACCCCTATGTCTCCACTCATGCGCTGGAGAAAGAGATGAGAGGTAGAGACCCGTCCACTCTCCGACGTACATCAGTGTCAGCTCAAAGACCAGCAGTGGCTTCATCACGAGAGTCCTCAGTCCTTGCCCTCGCAACTACAGATATCCCCGTCAGCCCGCATACATCCAATGGAGAAATACTTGCTATCGTGGACAGCGGTACTTCCAAGCACATCCTACAATGTCGCACTCTCCTCGCCAATGCTAAAGAAGCTCACGTCGCAGTCTCCAGCTTCGCCGGAGACACTTCTCGGTCCACATACAGCGGAGACCTTCTATGTACAGTGCGCACTGAAGACGGCCAACTCCTACCGCTCTCCGACACATCCAGTGCCCTAGTGGTTCCCGATGCTAAACGGCCTCTTTGGTCTGTCAGGCACGCTCAGCTCGCGGGACACGAAATTGTCTTGGGCGCCAAACCAGGCCTTCTCCTACAAGGCAACCCACGCTATTTCGTCCCGTTCATCAACTGTCCCGAGACCGGCCTGTGGCTCATTCGTCTTCTACCTCCGCCTACTCTCCACAACCGGATCTATCCTATCCACCTGGCTACGAACCGTATCGCTCAAAGCATCTCTCAAGACACACGACTTCAAGATCACGAACGTCTGGGTCATATCTCCTTCAAGCGCATGCGTCAACTCGAAATCGATGGCATTACTCCACCAACGTCGAAACGCCTGAAACCAATTACGTGCCCAGTCTGTATCACCGCCAAAGCTCGGCGCGCCAATCGACCTGCTCCATCTACTCCTGCCGATCGACCGACAGAACCGTGGCAAGATGTCTACACCGATCTATCCGGCAAAGTACGCACCGCTAGCGTCACCGGCGCCAAATACTTTGCCGTCTTCGTTGACAGCTTCTCCGGATCCAAGCACATTGAATTTATGAACTCCAAGAATCACTTCATCTTCGGTTACAAACGCTTTGTCTCTTACCTCGGTCGGCACCCAAAGACTCTCCGCTCCGATCAAGGTACAGAAATTCTGAACAAAGAACTCACTGCCTACCTCGAAGCCAACCACACCAATCACATCGTGTGCTCTAAGGATGAACATGCCAGCATTGGAGTAGCCGAAAACAGCATCGGCGTTCTGCGTACCTCGGCTAAGGCAATGATGCTCGCCGGTAACATCCCGAAACGATACTGGCAATTTGTCATCTCTCATGCGGCATACCTTAACAATATTGTTGCTCCGTCACGCTGTGATCGTACCAAAACCATTTTCGAGATACTCTTCGGTCGTCGCGCCGACGTCCGTCGGATTCCACCAATCGGCGCCTTCTGCGCCGTATACTCTGATCGCCGTCAACTACAAGATCAGTCCTTCGGCCTTACTTCCAAGCAAGGCGTCTTCGTTGGCATCGCTCGATACAAAAAGGTTCTCGGGTATGTCGTCACCGATGGCAAATCTCTCTTTGTCACTCGTGACCACATCACCTTCGATCCACAGCTATTCCCTTTCAAGCTTAAACCTACTTCTTCGCCCGATTGGCAAACTTTCTACAACCTAACAAACCCAGCTGCTGAAGGAGCAGTGCTGCACAAATCACCTTCTGCTACCCCTGAGAATCCTATGCCAGACTACGCTTCCGACGAATCCGATCTCGATCCTGATTTCGACTCCTCTCAGAATCCAGAATCTGCTGATATCAACGATACTCCTACCTACGAATCATCGTCTGATGACGATTCGCCCGATAATGACTCAGCATCTATCCACACTGAGGAGGAGTCTTCCACAAATCTGACTCGGCCCTCTCGAGCTCGTCAGCCCGTTCAACGCTACAAAACGACCCATACCCCTCGCCCTCCTCGCTCACAGACGCCCTCCGAGATCCTGTGGCACACCGATCCTGCACACAGACAAGAGCGATTGAGCTGGATAGGCAAGGATGTTAGCAAATTCTTCCCCACACATGGTACCTTCAAAGGCAAGGTTCAACAATATCACTACGCCTCTGACAACTACACCATCACTTACGAAGACAATGACGTTGAGCGAGTCA
>CALGTP010000329.1 GCA_937902105.1 uncultured Actinomycetes bacterium | reverse complement strand
AATGAAAGGCATGAATGAAAGGCATGAACTCAAGATGCATGGGCATGAACCGGAAGCCTGGCCCCAAAAAACCCGAATTCCTATCAGCCTTTGGCTGGCTTATGTCGTAGCAGTTTTGCTCAATCCATATCCTACATGATGCATTTTAGCACAATCCGCTTCGATGATGCAACCCCTGAGCTCTATATTGGGCAACCTCTGGTATCAGGATCTTTCTGGTATATACAATTAACCACTGAACTCGCGAATTTTCTCTTTCCTGGGAAATTGGAGCCTTTGGCGATTGATAGAATTGTTAGGAAGAGAGAAGATGCATGGCTAGCGACATACAGAATTCTGTTTCCAACACTACCGCCTGGTACGATAGAAGCATCAGCACATACGAAAAAGATATATGGTCGTCACCAACGTGGTGATGGATTGTCTGATTGTTATTCTTGCACTGTCCCTGTTTTCTTTGCAATACTTTGCTGGTGCATGCAAGCTCCCAGACGCATGCCAGAGGCTAGGGAGAATGCCTCGCTTATGTTCAGGGCACTCGCAGAAGCTGCAATCAAGATTTTAGCCCCACCAATTGCTGAAATTCGACTCAGTCTGGTTGCAGGGGCTGGGCCATTGTATGTCAACATGAAGCTATCATTTTTAGACCTGGCTCAATTCTGGCTATCCTTAGGTCAACATCCAGAAGTTGTCATATTCACACAGCGGTACCGTCAACTGCGCATGACAGCTTCAGCAGCGTGTTGCCATTACGATTTGGATTTCATTCCTATTTGGGCTTTGTCGACAGCAATTTTCTTGCTTTGCACGCCACATTCGAAGTTCCCTGCGCTACATGCCGTTAGTGTTGTGTTACTAGTCCAATGCGCTAACCTCTGTTCAGGTGCTATGCAGGCATTATTGAATCAAACGTCGTTTTCAGTAAACGGAGAACAACATGTTTCAAAACATTGGTCTGGTCAGCGGAAGTTCTCAGCATTGGAAGATGAACTAGCAGGTTACAGTGTTTGCCACCCTCGTTTGCACAAAGATATTTGAATTGATTTAGCTTATTGTTTTATCGGTTGTTAATTACTGACAGTGCATTTGGATACTCTGTTGTTTTCACTGCGCTGCCAGAACAATTAAGGAATATTGTGTCAGGTACACCTACCGTTGCAATATTGAGTTGCAGGATTCCGAGGCCATGACTGTGCTGTCAGATGCTTCCAAGGAGCCGATTGCAAAGTTGTCCCTTATTTGTTTTTCTGATTGCAAATGATCGTTTTGAGGTATTAGCTGTCGCCGACTGATTGGAGGGGGTTTGACCGATAATAAGGACCGCCCAAACGGGAAGTGCTCTGCAAGACATTGTGTAGTACATAACTAAACTTGTTTGGTCCTGTTTGGTACATCGTGTAACATATTGTTTGATATTGTGTGACTCATTCATTGTTTGATATTGTGTAAGTCATTGTTTGTTATTGTGTACGGTCATTGTTTGATTCGATATTGTTTGAAATTGCAGCACCCACCCCGACCCCCGAACTCCTATCAACCTTTGTTGGCTTATTCACATGTGATATTTCAAACTATTCTGTTGATGTAGCTGTCCCTTGCAGGTGGGGAAGAGGAGCAAGGTCAACCTTTATGCCATACAGGACCTTGACACCGACATGCTGTGCATGGGTGCTCCTTTGGCCTGGGGCTTGGTTCGGCAGTTTTCGTCTCAATCTAATTGTTCTTGGTTCGAGTGATGATAATCTGATAGTATATTCTTGCCAGGGTTCCTTCCAGTGCACTGCAGTTGTTTATGTCTCTTGTAGCAGCTTGCAGATTCGCGCAATCATTTTCATTGTCATCAATCAAGCTGTTGATGCAACATTTGGCTCAGTGCTATTCGGTGCTAGTGCAGCCATGGATTGCCAGCCCCTAACAGCTCCTGCCAGGGAGGCACACCGATGGCCACTCCATTTGGCCAGCGCTCTGGTTAATGAGTTTGGGAGGGAGGTGATAATGGACATTCGCTTGAATTAGTGAGCACTCTATTTGTTTGATGTGATGCGTTTCAATTACTTTTGTTGCTTGCTGGTGTCATCTTGCTGTTTGTTGCGTTGCTGTGTGCGTCGTGTCCCTGACTATCGAACCATTGAAGGAGAGTGCACTTTGCAATGTCCGGAACGTGCTCTGCTACTGTGCCGGCGCAGGAACAGTTGATATAGGTCTGCCATCTGTTTCTTCAGCATTCGCAATGTATGGGATCGATGTCAGCATTAATGGAGCTGCTTCTTGCGAAGCTACCTTTGTATTAGCACATTTTGACCAGTGTTATTGTGATTTCTGTGTTTCGGGATGATCTAACTAACATTTGACGGATCGTCCCAGCAGTTGCTGAGGATATTGCACAGTCATGTCGTACTGCCCTTCTTCAAAATACAAGCGGTTGTGTAAATCATGATATCATGGAGCAGCTTGTGCTACCTGTTTGGGATTACGGTTGGAGTTATGCGCAGAAGCAGGCTGCAATGCGCTTAGGGCAGCTTGCTACCCATGTTCGATGTGCACGGCATGGTTGGTGCGAGGTTTTTGGCCACGTTGACTTAGATGTTAGTGGGACCCCTTGCCAGGATGTTTCGTCTGCAAATAACAATAGGCTTGGTGTTGAGGGGCCTAACAATCATGTGTGTCTAGCTTGGTGTCGCCTCAACACACTCCGAAGAACAAAATTGTTGTTCCATGAGTGTGTGACAGGGAATCCTTGGGAAGTAACTCTACAGCCCAACCTGCCTTTGCACAGCTTGTACCCAATTGTAACGCAGCCTAGCCAGTTCATGCACTCTTGGATGCGAAGGCTTCGGCAATATGTTTTCGGCGCTGAACAATCTCTTGCGACGGTGAACTTTGACATTCACAATGCTCTGGACCGTGTCATCGGCAGAATGAGCAGCTGCTGCACTTTAGCTTCAGATGGGTTCGTGGCACCCCTAGCAGAAATTAATCAAGAGGCTGCTCATTTGAGTGCTGTTCGAGGTTTGCATTTTGTACCATTTTCTAGACTTGACGATGTGAACCTCAGGTTTACATTGTCTCCCAAAGAGGCAGAGTATGAAGTTTATTACACAGCTCAATGGTGGAACCGACACCACCCAAAGTGTAAATGGGATGACCTTGTTGTTGGTTTAAACGACAATCCACGCAACCGTTTGATATGGTCTGCAGTCAATGGCCAGCTCCCAACATTAAGGACGGGCACTAATCGTTTGTGGATTCCTTCAAAAAACAGATGGGTCACCCTAGGAGAACGGATGTCATACATGGGTTTTCCAGTGTATACTACGACAAGTGCACTGGCATTAAACAGACCCGCAGTTTTGAGTAGTCGCATGGCAGGAAACGCAATGCATCTTGTTAACTTGATGTGCGTCCTGACTACCTGCCTTTGCTGCACTCGGCTAGTGTAGTAATGGCTTGTTGTTTGCTTGATGAGTCCATCCATAAGTTCCCCTACGATTTAATAGGGGCTGCGGCCGTGGATCATTATTTTCTTATGAGTTCATCGTCGTAAGGTTTGGCACGATAGATCACCATTCCCCCTATGATCTCATAGGGTTCAGTTTGAG
The DNA here is from genome assembly GCA_937902105.1 of uncultured Actinomycetes bacterium. GTDB lineage: Bacteria > Actinomycetota > Acidimicrobiia > Acidimicrobiales > Ilumatobacteraceae > Casp-actino8. The sequence goes on along the minus strand of CALGTP010000329.1, from coordinate 4,189 downwards.
CAGTTTGTTTTAGGAGTCACTATGTGAGATTGGTATTTTTTATGGCTGTCAATTCCATTTGTATTTAGTTGTTCCGAGATTCGGTGGTGTAGTGCAGCAGGTGTTTGCAATTCCCGGTTCTGCAAGACAACTTTGACAACGACATCTTGCGCGAGTGCGCTCAGCCACACTTCTTATATCACCATGGGTGCCAAATGAAAAGGACATCAAAAGCACTGGTCATGGTCACGGCCCCCTGGGCCGCGAACTGGTGTTTTTTTTGCTACTTTTGATTGCTAGCCTGGGGGGGGGTCGTCGAACAAATCAGAAGTGCCATTTTGGGGCTCCAGCACTCATCCTAGAAACATAGGGGGCGACAAAAGTAACGACGAGAGTACATGTGCAAACGTCATTGTCCATCTCAAGATAAAATTGTCAAATGTGAACTAGTGCAATTACATCACACTCCTACTCTGTTCATCCACCTCAAGTCATACTATGTGACACTCGTGTGTGGTAAATTAACCATGTACTTCCTGGAAACATTTTTCGCACACGAGTGTTGCATAATACAACTTGAGGATTCAATTGCCTTCCAACAGTTCAGGTCGCAGGTTTGCCACTGCGAGCACATATCAATATAACAAAGGAGAACGTTGAAATTAGTACATGTTTCCAGAGTTCCTGCTAACATTAGAACATCCTCAATGTTCAATGTATCAGCCGCGAGGACAAACACTTGAGTAAACTAAACACAGCTTCAGTGTTGGAAGTTGTTGGATTTTGATTCGAGTCGGCTGTTTCAGATTATGTCACAGTTTTTCGCTACGACCATTTAGATTGGCCAGCACACAAACCAACCATCGTTTCTAGTAGTCACTAGTGTAACACAGGTTCTGCAAAACACTTGTTATCATTACAGTTGGCTCCATATTTTATTACTATTTGTAGAAATGGTTGGTTTGCGTGCTGGCTACCTTGTCAGACACCTGAGTCCTCATCTCCAATTGCAGCTTCTGCTTGACCTTGGGAGTGTGTGTGTGTGTGATTAGTATCTAGTTTGGCAGTCTCGATGTGTGCTATCATGCTAAGTCCGTGCGACTATGACTCTAATTGTTGGTTTGAGACACGCAAGCTGGTCGCTGGCAGTTTGGGGTGGAAGTGTTAGATCAATACTGTTCAGTAAGTGGGGCAGCGAGATTTTATTCGTTGGTAGCCTTCTTGCTCAGAGCTCAGCGCTGTCAATCTATCTTCTTAGCATCCTCAGCTCATTGCCTGCTGCTTCCGCGACTGATTGAAGTCAAAGTTGCCAGTTCTGCAGAGAGACAGACTAGCCGGTCGGCCGTCGGAAGCGACAAACATGGCTGGGATGGCACTTGGCTGGCCGCAGACACAGGTTAATGTCCCCGCCGCTGCCCCACAGCGGACTAGGACTGTTCCTAAGGGCAAGTTCCGCGCTGGCACCAGCAACACCCTCAGCCCGACGTACAAGACGATCGGCAGCATCCCGAGGGAGTGCAAATCGCTGAACTTAGAAGCGATGGAAGCAGCGAAGTGCAACCGCTTCGTGACTGCGGAGCTAGACGGCCGGGTCTTGCGAAACATTGCTGACCAATTCCGCGCAATATTATTAATCAGCATTTTGCTCATCATTTAAAGATGAACAAAATACTGATAAATAGTAGTGTGCTATTTAGTTAACTTATTCACCCACCCCTGAAGTGTAGTCTTCTGGATCTGTTCGTAGGGTGTGTCCCAGTTCATAAACTCATTGTTTTGAGTGAGCCCGACCCTGCTAGATGTCGGCCTGGATTGCCTCACATACAAGGCCACCGGCCTTCCGCCTTCCACACCGCTGCCGTGTCGGGAGAAGGATGCCCTCAGATCTGCAATGTGCCTTCAGCACGCTAACATCGGGTACCCTCTGCGAGGTATTTCTTCCGTCGCAGAGTGCATTGAGGAGGTGAAGCAGCAGATCGGCTATGTCGAGGTGGCGAGTCAGCAGTCTCCCAAAAAATACGCACTGGTCCTGCACGAAACAACGGAGATCAAGCAGTACTACCTGAATGATGGAGTCGCCAGCGAGTGGTGCCCAGTGTGTGAGACAGCGTCGTGGGAGCTTAGTGAGCATCTGGGCCGGACTTTCATGTCCAATGGCATGGAGAGCATCTTCTGCGATGACTACTTTGCCGAAAAGGCTTGGCTTCTTAAAACTACTCTACCTGAAATAAAATGCACCTCAAGTGTTTAAAGTTGTGTGTTGTTAGAACGACATGTTTGCTTTCCTTGACCTCGAGGCGAAAGAGAGGGAGGTGGTGGTTGCCAAAGAACGGGAGGAGCAGGCGACTGCGGCTGCGGTTTTGGCACTGCAGGTGGCGACAGCAGACCCTCTCCCCGAAAACGCAGGCCGGTGGCAAGGAGAGGCACCGACTACCGGACCTGCAGCATTGCCCTTGCCGCTTTCTGCGACAAGGCCTGCTCTGCCATTGCCGCCCAATGCAGTTGCAAAGCGTGCTGCTTTGCCATTGCCTCCCGGCGCAGCTGTGCCAGTTGCGAAACCAGCTTTGCCAGTGCCACCTAAGGCAGCTCCGCCAGTTGCAAAGCCTGCTTTGCCGTTGCCGACGGCAGCTCCTGCGCCAAGGGCTTCTGCTCCAGCAGTAAAGGCTCCTCTTCCAGCAGCTGCTCCAGCAGTAAAGGCTCCTCTTCCAGCAGCCAGCCCTATTGCATCAATAGCAGTGCCTGTGGAGGTGCCAGTCGCCGCAGGGGCTCTCACTATAGGTCTGGCTCGCACTACTACAACTGCACTGCTTTCCGTCGCCTGCCCCCAGAAGCCTTTGCCTACGCACGCAGATCCAGAGACAGACGCTGTTCAGCTGAGCTTGCTTGTTAACTTGTTTGGAGGCAAACCCGTGTGACAGACTTGCCTGCAAACAGGCTAACTATAATTTCTTTACAACGTAGGTTAATTTAATTGTGCAAAGACAACTAAAGCCAGTCAGTAATAAATTAGCGGTTCAAGTAGTTCTACGTAGTAAATATAGAGTTAAACGTGTTTGTTGACAAATAAGGCTAGACTTGTGGATATTGGCGATAACGAGCACATCTTGATCGGCAAGACTGGCACTCGGAGGTTGAGCCGGCACGCCAGTGGTGGTTGCAACGACTGGCTCCTGGTGAGACATGAGTCTGGTGCTACATTTGTGGCCAGTGCTTCAAACCTGGTTCAGCCACGCTGGACTGGCACCATGGTGAATACTTTTGCCTCGCCGGAGGCAAGCGCTGGCCCTGCTGAGCTCACACTTGAAGAGTCGCCGTCTGAGCAGCAATCTGATCCCGGAGAACCTGAGGAGGAAGAGGCACTTGGACTTGGGATGGACACCTTGCAAGATGCATTTGGGGACACGGATGAATTCGGCGCTGCCACTCAGCCAGCTGTGACTGTGCCTGTGGGCACTCAGAACACGCAGCCTACTGATTTTGTCGTTGATGACGAAAATGAAGAAGCGACTGCAGCCGCAGCTACTACAGCTGTGGAAGTTGCGGAAGCCACTGTTGCGCCTGTGGAAGGTGTTGCAGACACTCCAGCCGTGGAAACTGATATAATCACTGAGGCAGCGACAAGTGATGCAGCCGTGGCAACTACTACAACCGCTGTGGCAGCTACAGGCGACGGCGCAGCCATTGCGCCCACACATTCTCCTGAAACCCCTCCTGTTGCGGTTCCAGCTGCAACATCTGTTTCTCCGGGAGCGCCTCCTGCAATCCCTCCTGTTGCGGATCCAGCTGCGACATCTGTTTCTCTGCAGGCGCCTCCAGCGACTGCCATTCCTAAAATCGGTGCTCCACCCAAGGCTCCGCCCAAGGCTCCGCCCAAGGCGCCTGCTAAGGGCAATGGAAGGGGCAAGGGCGCAGCGACCAGCTCTGGCAGCGCAAGTGGAAGCGCAAGTGGAAGCGCGACTGGCACTAAGAGGCGTGTGGAGAGCTCCAAGGCAGGCACCACGGTGAAGAAGTTGTTTACCAAGGAGCAGAAGGTGGACTGAGCAAGTCGGCTGAGCCATTTATAATGCGTGAGATACCTCACAGTACGTTGCCGTTTGACCCGGTTTCATTTCTGGTCTGTGGCATGTGCCGAATTTTGGGTATTCTACAATGTTGGCAATTCTAAGGCACTGCTTAGACCTAAGGGTATGCAGTCTCGGCATGCACAGCA
>CALGTP010000328.1 GCA_937902105.1 uncultured Actinomycetes bacterium | reverse complement strand
GCCGAGGAAGAACGTCTTAGCAGAGCCAGGGCCCGCTACGGCAGGGCCAACCACTTCGAGGAGTGCGATTTGGCTCAGCATGTTGGCAGTTTGTTCCCGAATTGAATCTTGCTGAATCTTTTCCATGAAGGTGGAGTGTTTTCCACTGGGAAAGAATTGGCGAATGGCTAGAACGCAGGCATGGTGAAAAAGTAGGTACTCGTTGACCGCCTTTCCAGGGTTGACCAGGTCAGGCACATTTTCTATTGGGAAGAATTTTTGCAACAGAGCTAGATGAGGTGGTGAGATGTTGTTAAAGGAGGGCCCAAAAGAAAGGGTGGCAATGAGAAGCAAGGTGTGGTAGACAGTGGGGTCAAGTGTGAAAGAGGCGCTCCGTTCGACAATTTTCGCAGTGACATTGGTGAGCACAGAAGTGCCAACTAATCTGGCAAACATAGCTTTGTTGGGATACCAGCTGAGACAGGTGTTGTTAGTGTAGTGAGCTCCCAGACTAATGCGAGAGATAGAAGCAGCAATACTTCCGCCCCCAAAGGTGTCAAAGTCACGCAGAGCAGGAAGTTGTTCAGAAGGGATAAGAATAGTGAAGGATTGGCAATAGGGGTTTGTGCGTCTGACCAGGCCGGCCATTTTGATGTTGAGGGCTGAGGTGGTAGCCTTTCTGATGTATCCTGCATCTTGTTCTTGAAAGAGTTTTTCTATGTCAGTGCAGGAGTCGGTGTTGAGAGGTTCCTGCTTAAGAACGATACCTGTGAAATTGAAGCGGGCGCAAGCTCCTAAGATGATGTCACCCGTTTCAAGTGAGATTGAAAAAGAAGTATTTGCCAAATTCTTTTGTTCATTACAGGGGTAGAAGCAGCAAGGGGGCACGACCCCCTCTGATGTGCGAATTTGCAGAGTAACGGCAGAAAAGTCGGTTCCTTTCAGTGTGGCTGTGATTTTGACATTGAGTGAAGCAGAATCTTGGGAGTTGATTTCGGTGAGTGGATTAGCAACAGCATGCCAGTGTTCAAGGATTGCTCCGTCTTTGTGATTGGTGATTGCTGAGGAGAGGTGAGCTGAAAAGTGGGGCAGGAGAGTCGTCATGAACATGGTGCGGCCCCAGGGCCCTAGCTTTTTCGCGCAGGACGCAATTGTGGAGGTGAGAGGCTGAGTCAGCTCGTTGGAGAAGTTCAAGTGACGTGAAGTGGCAGAGGTGGAGAGAGTGGCAAGCGTGGCAGCATTGGGTTGCAAGGGTAGGCAGAGGAGGGCAGTGAAAAAGGCATCTGAGTTGACAGTTTTATGTCCGCTGAGCTCATGATTAGCATTGGAAGCAGCAAGGTGCGGTTTAAGGAGAAGGTCCTGGGATTCTGAGTTGAACAGGTTGGGGTCCTTAGTGAAGAGTTTTTTGAGGGCCGAAGTAAAGCCAGCCGGATCGTAGACCACACCCTCACTGACAAGAGGGTTGGGCTTGGGAGACTGGATAAGGGTACGCCAGATAGTTGAGATTTTGATGAAATGTGCGCAGAATTCGGCTCCAAGGAGTTCGTCATTCGCAAGTTGTCCTGTGTAGAGAGAGATGCAGCGAAGCGCCAACAAGCGCATAATTAAGTCAGTGACCGAGAAGGTGCTGGTGACTATTTCATCTGAGACATTAGTGAAGTTTGAAAGCTGAGTTTGCGCAGAGATAGTGGGAAGGTTCCGGATCGGTACCGAGAGCATGTTTTCAAGGTCGTCATTGTTTTGGAGGAGGTGGTGAATGCTGTGGCAACTTTTACCAAAAAGAAGCCGATAGTTTTGTTCAGAGGTAAGAGATTTGCAAAAGAAAATAACACGAATATTCTGAAAAGCAGGAGAAGGATCACATCCCATTTTACAGAGGGAATCGAATTGGCAGCCAATAATGTTAAACACTTTGCCAGGGAGGGAGCAAGCTAGTGAGTCAAGCAGAGGAAAGTGATAAAGGGGACAAGCAGGCGCCAATAGAACCACCGTTGAGATGGCCTCAAATAGATCCGGACGGATCTGAAGCGCGACAACGAGGAACCCAAGAATGGCTCTTGTGCCAGCGGAGACTCCATACAATTCTACCGGTAGTCCGTAGCGTTGAGCGAGGTTGTCAATAACAACGATCGCTTGGCTGAGCCAACTGATGTTACAGGCCGCTTCATGAGCAGGTGGCACTGGTCCAGTTAAAGTGGCTGCTGAGGAACCACAAGAGTTGACTAGTCTTCTGATGGCATTTAGTTGAGGCAGGGTGAGGTTCCCAGAAGTAGAAGCGTTGGTGGCATCGGAGTACCCAGGGCCCCCAATATGCACTTCAACCAATGCCTGTCCACCAATAAGGCTGCCGGATGGGGGTGAAGTGTTGTTGAGTCCCGCAAGTAAAACTCTGATGCAATTGCGACCATTTGGGTGTTTTCTGGTGTGGATGGTGAGATCCGACGAGGTAGGAGCTTTTTGCCACCAACCCAACTGAGTTGGTGCTGAATCGTTGAAGTAGTTGGTGCCAATCTGCTGTATGAAGATTGCATTGGGCAGTGCAGTCTGGAGGCGTGGAGCGGGGACGAGTTTTGCTTCGAGAGCGACAGCAGCGAAATGAGTGGCCGGAGCTGCCCCAAAACGCAATGCATTGAAGTTGTGAGCTAAGTTGTTTGGTGGCAAGGGTAGGTGTCTATGCTCACTGAAGTTGTCCTTTCTGGGTCTAGTGCAGTGGATACCATCGCCAACCCCAGCGCGAATGCAGCTGGGGCAGTGCTGAATTTGATGCACAAGGCTGTATAATTTGAGAAGAACAACAGGTAGTGCAAAAATCGTAGGCATGGGTCTGTAGCCATCGCTTGGAGAGAGGGATTGATCAGAAACTAGAGAATTCCTCTTGGCGAGGAAGATATCTAGTTCTTCCGCCGCGGTTCCAGCATGGAGGATGGATACATTGCGAATCACCACAGCGCCCGCTCTGCATGTGGCAGTGGAGTTGAGGGAAGCAGGGTGTTCAGCTAGCCCTGGAGATTGTACACGAAAGCCGTCTCCTTCAGGCAAGGGGATAATACGAAGTGGCCCATTGAAGTTGCAAACGTCAGTAGGACAAAAATTGAAGGCAATGGGTGCGAGGCCTTGGAGGGAGTTTTTCTCCTGAAAGTCAGGATGAAGTGCTTGCCATGAAATGGCACGGGTGTGATATTCCCCCCCAGCACCATCGATCTGGTAGTCAAGTAGGATATTACGTTCACGAAGAGCATTGAGTACTGAGTGCATGACCGGGTTAAGGAGAAGGTTGCGCCAAGGTTGAACGTTTGAAGGGTACGTGGACGTTTCTGCGCCAAAGCTGCCTCTGTTCGTGCCCCTAGTATCACATCCTTTGAGAAGAGGCATAACGTCCTCTCTGAGTGTTTTGATGATATCATTGCACGCCTCAGGCGAGAGCGCATCTTCGACTATGGCTACTCCATGTGTATCTAAGTCGTAAGCAGCTTTGAATCCAACGTCAGCGCCCTGCCCATCGAGATGAACAAGAGACAGGGACGAGAAGTCCGGGAGTAGTTGTCTGCCTGATGGTTGAGGAGCGGCTGCGGCTTCAAAGAAGAAAAGTGGCGTTTTGAGAGCATCACTGATTGTGACAAAGGGAGCAGAGACAGAGTGGGAAAGATCAGAAATGCAAAACAGGTTAGGGGCCGCGACAATGGGTCTGCAGCCAAATCCTTGTACAAAGAGGTCAGAGAGTGCTTCTATGTCCACGAGGCCTAGCAGGCAGCATTGAAGTGCACTGGCTAGAAGGCCAGGGATACACACAGGCGGTGTGAGTTCCTTCATCGCAGCAGCAAGCGATGCTAGTTCCTTGGGTGCTCTCTGCAGATTGATTGCTTCTTCATTTTTCCAGACTGCTTTGATTTGGTCAACAGATTGGATGTGTTGGAAGGCTGAAGAGAAGGGCGGCTCAGTGTTTGTGATGGGGCAAGGTTGAGGTGTGATGACGGCAGCAGAGCCGTTAATCATCCAAATGCAAGTGTGATGTAATTCGGCCAACGCAGTAAGATCCGTGACGAGGGAACCAATTCCATTGGTAAAGATTGTGTAGTCTTTCCAGGCCACGAGAACTGGAGTACGGGTAGTGTAGGCCAAGAGGGTAGCGATACAAAGAGACCTGGCAGGATCGGTTTCTTCCATCGTCATGGCATGAGGAGCCAAGTCTTCAAAGAT
>CALGTP010000327.1 GCA_937902105.1 uncultured Actinomycetes bacterium | reverse complement strand
CCCACGGGCATTTCATCGTTGGCCGTTCAGCCGGATGGACATTGCAGCGGAAGGGGCGTGTGCCAGCAAGGCCAGCAACTGCGCAGTTCAACAACTACGGAAGAAAACAATTGCAAGACTTGCGCTACGTTCAAGGTGACAGTGGGGGCTTTGGACTAGCGGTGAGCCATCCCTCTGACGAGGTACAGGCTCGTGCACGGCCGATGAGTGCATACATGAAGAAGGAAATGGATAGCCTGGTCTATCGGGCCGATCGGGCAGGTTTCATAGTGGATCCTCACACGGAACCTCAGACTTGGCTGTCGCCGGGTACTCAACAGCGGCGTCCACAAAATGCCGCTGGCGCAGGCCGCAGCATGACAAGGCCCTCGCCGTCTCCTAACGGCAGACTCAACAGGTCCAGCGCTCTCACTACGCCGAACTGGTTTGGTGCTGTCGGTGATATTTACCACCCGGTTCTCGATGAGAAACATGGGTATGAGCACCAAGATTGGTCTGCTATTTCTTCAGGAGTGTTGCTCGACAGGAGTGGCCTTGGTGGGCGCGATGCTGCTCCGACGATGGCCGCAGGGTCTAAGTCGGTCGGCCTGGCTGTTGGCGCAACGAAATCCTACTCCGACGAGACGTCTTCGGCTGAGATTACTGGCTACGGCTATCCTAAGCCGATGGCAGGCCACGAATTAGCAGGCCACAAGTCTACGGAAGTTAGCTCGCTGCCAGTTGCCCCTACGAATGCGCACTCCTTCAAGAATGTGACTGCGCACAAGCGACTGCGCTCAATCGAGTGCGCAGCACTCGAGAATCAGATTTTCCCGCAAGGCCATACCATGGATACATCCGCCATGTCACCAAGGTCACGCACGTTATTCGCGCAATCGCAATCGCGAGTGGAAGAGATCTTCTCACCTGTGCGCACCAGCGAGCAGCGTGGCGCTACTTCGATCGCTCAACCACGGTACTCGGGTGCCCTGCCGTCCCATTGCAACACTGGCGTCATGACAGCGCCTTCGATGCATTACGATGCAAACGACTTTGGCACCACGCGCCCTGCCTTTTCCCCAGCAGTTCGCAT
>CALGTP010000326.1 GCA_937902105.1 uncultured Actinomycetes bacterium | reverse complement strand
GCACATGTGCACCTGACGCGCGCCGGAGACAGAGACGCGGCGGACGCGATGCTCGCGGTCAAACCTGCGGGTGGATCGCATGACGTGGCGCCCACATGGTTGGTCGCAGAAAGCTCAGTCTACTCTACGGCCGAATGGAGACGACGTGAGCGAGCTAGGGGCCAGCAAAAAGGGACTGGCAAGAAGGGCGACGCAAATCCAAAAGGAAGTGGGAAAGCACCATCACCGAAGGGAGGCAAGGGAGACAGGAAGGGCGGTGGCAAGGCGCCAGCCGCCCCGGTGCAGGGCTGACAGGACACAGCCAGCCAGCCTCGATGCGGGATGCCATCTCCGAGGCTGGCAGCAGAGTGCGATGTGGCATCCCATCGCAGGCACTCGACATTTGACTCAGACGTCTTAGATGATGAACTCCAGTCTGAGCTCAAAGATGTGGTCGTGGAATCGCTGGGCGATCTCTTCGGCCAATGCACCAATGTTCTTCTGCCTTTGCCGTTTCCCTCCAGACCCGTGAAACCTTCGTCTCCTTCGCCGCGCCTGAGGCAGAGACATGCAAGAAGGTTGAAATGCTGGAAGGTGGCGGTCAATCTCACAAACGTTGTAAACGGGCTCAACGCAGGCGATGTTAGCAGCAGATCGCACTTTTCTTCACTCCGAGGCTTCAACGACGTCCGGACCTTGGAGGCTCAGAAGAATGTTGTTGGCATGCTTTTGAAAGAATCAGCAAGTTTTGCCAGATGCCGCCGGAATTTTTCGACAGGCGGCAGCCAGCAGCTCCTGAATCTTGTCAAAATCGCCAAAATAGAAGAGGGCTATGCTAGAGTCAACAGACAGCATGCCCAGGTGCCTCTCCGTGCTCGGGACGTCGCTGAACCAGATCACGATCGCTGCATTCCCCTCCTGGAGGCACTGCCAGCGTCAGAGGCCAACTTCTATAGCGATGAAAACAAAGTGTTAGACATGACTGGAAAGTCTAGTGTCATACTTGAGGAGCTTACCCAGCAATATGGTTTTGTAGGCGGTAGTGTTGAAGAATTTACTGCCTACTTTCATAGAAAGGACATACCAACAAACATGTGGCGGTGGAAGCTATTCACACAGTGCAAGGCAATTGGAGGTTTCAGCGTTGTTCCAAAAAAAGATGGCATTGCTCAACGAAAAATTCTCATGGTGTGCCCCTTCAATTATTTGCTTTGTGATGTTCGTTCCAGGTCTAATCTCGGCATGGATGCCGCAGGGGCCCTTACCAGAACACATAGTTCCACCAGCAGCACACAAGTCGCAATCTGCGACCAGAGCAACTCATTCTCTTACCTGGAGGTTCCCGAGTGGATGGAGACCTACCAGGCGGCGCCACCCGTCACTGCCAAGAGTGTGTGGTCCTTGCTGCCGGCTGCTGTCCGTACGTTATGCAAACCTGAGACTCTGGTCTCGGCATGTTACCGCAGATTGGCCATGGGCATGGCACATGCAGTTCATTTGCTAATGGCTGTCAACCTGCGTATTATTGGCATGGCTTTGCACTCCACCATATTTCTTGAAGCGGCGCAGCACGGTACGAGCAGCAATGCACGCATGCACTCCAAGCGGCAGTTTCAACATGACACCGGCAACGCGCAGGTACGGCACTCGGGGGAGGACCACCTAGTCAGCGACGAAGCCGACATGTTCTTCGGCTGCTCCGATGAACAGTGGTGGGCCAGGCACCGAGCGAGATCCGACACTTCATCTTGTGAATCTGGATACTCTCTTTCAGAATGGGTTGAAGCAGTACGTCAAGCCAGACTAAGTAATACAAGAATCTTTACGGTCATGAATTTCTTCTCTGGCGAAAGACGCAAAGAGGACACACAAGAATGGCTTGAGATCTTCTGTGAGTTTCATGGGATACTGCTACTTATGATTTCGGCCGATTTGGGAACCGATCATAGGTGGGACATTGCAAACATCAATACCTTTGACACGTTGATGGGAATAGTTGGAGTGCTGATTGACATTGTACTGGGCGGACCTCCATGCAGCTCAGTTTCCGCAGCCAGGTTCAACCAACGACATCCAGGCCCTCGCCCACTTCGGTTCAGGTGGTGCTTCTGGGGCCGCTCGGACCTCAGAGGCCATGAAAAAGTTGTAGTTGCAGAAAGTAATACGATCTACCTTCATTTCCTTGCCATTTGTGAAAAGACATCATTGGCCGGAGGGGCCCACCTCTGGGAGCACCCAGAGGACCGAGGGGTGGATCCTTACCCTAGTCTATGGGCCACCGAGGAGATGCTGGGGATGGAGGCCCGCACAGGCTCAACACGAGGCATATTCAAACAATGCTCGCTCGGAGCTCCAGTGCCCAAGGGAACCTGCCTGACTTCTACTTTCATTGACATCCAGGATTTCAACCATTCCAAATTTCAGTGTCCAGGAATTTCATCAGAGCACCAGCACACCGGAAGGTCGCAGGGCCTCAATGAGCAGGGGCACTTTCATACACGCAGGTTGCAGACATATCCACCGGCACTTTGCCGAAAGATAGCCCATCATGCATGTCTTACCCTTGCTGTCATGAAGCAGAAGGGTACTGGGCCCACCGGCTTCATGAGGCCGTCGGCGGCGCGGGAGGTGGCTTCGCTGCCTTGCTACTCGACTTCACCGTCGCCGGCCTGCCCCTTTGCTGTCCGAATTCTCAATGAAGAAGTCGTTGCAGGAAAGCATGTGTTGTTGACTAAAAACACAGGTGCACTCTATTTACACGTTGATGACACGGTAGTGTTCACCAGTGCTGATGCTTTGGTACCGGCCGCCCGTCTGATGCAGATAATTGCTGACCAAATGGAGGTGGAGGGGTTCCTGGTACCGGACCGCAAAAGCGGCAATGAACTCGACAAGGTTGTAGGCTACAAACCAGATCAGAAGGCCTCCAAATTTTCACTGCCGGATCATAAGTGGACTCTATTGCATGACAGTCTCCTTACGATTTCCAGATACAATTCAATTGATGTGGAACTACTGCGTGCAATTTTGGGTATTTGGTTATTTGGGGCTCAGCTGAGAAGGGAGCTCATGGCCATACCCTTCCACATCTTCCATTTTATCGAAGCTCACGAGAATACATGTGCAAAACTTTGGAGCTCAGTTCGGCTTGAACTTATTGCGATGGCACACTGTCTGCCGCTTATGACCTTGAACATAGCATGGAACATACCCAAGGTCCTCTTCGCTTCAGACGCTGAGGGCGCCTCACTGCACGGTGAGGGGGGCTACGGAGTTGTGGCCACGCTGGTCAGTGATTTTGAACACTCTGCCTTACTTAGCAGTTCAGAACATGTTGGACATGGCATAGCAAGAGCAGGTGATATGTTCACAGGACTCAAACATACAGACCGTGCAATCAAGCCCACAATTCCATTTACGAAACTACCGCACTCGCTCTTTGAACAGGCCCGGTGGACACCGGTCAACGCAGGCAGATGGGCATACCGTGAGCATATCACGCTGGGGGAGTCCAGAGCCATACGAAAAGTATCTGAAGCTATTTCCCTCACCCCCTGCCTGTCACGTTCAGTCATTTATTCCTTGTGTGACAACATGCCATGCACAGGTTCACACAACAAAGGGCGCAGCAGTGTTTACGGTTTCAACAGAACAATCAGACGCAAAGCAGCTCTCGCACTCTCATGCTTCTTTCGTCTTATCTTACCGTGGGTGGAAACTAAAGTAATGCCTGCAGATGGTTTATCAAGAGATTATTGACCTGCTTTTGGGGCGCCTGGGAAACTTCCCACGGCGGCTCGACACACATCAAACTAAAAAGATTTCGCAGCTTTCGCTCACTCGGTATCAGCATGCACTTTCGCTATTTTACGGCTATCTCAAAGAGACTGGCCTCAATCCGTGGATGCTGGGTGAGCTGGATGATTTTATGGTCACCTATAAAAATGACCGCAACTTGTCAAAATCACAATTTGATTACCTCACTGCAGCAATTGAGTTTCACTACCCTAAGGTCAAAGGCTCATTGCAGTGGTCCAAGCAAGTGGCCACCGGCATGGCAATGAGCAACAATACACACCACACGGTTCCACTCATCTCAGCCCCGGCCAGGCTCTTCGGAACCCACATCGCGCAGAAGAGGCCACGTCTTGGCTTCGCAGTGCCCCTGCACCAAGCACTCGGGCTTCGTCCTTCGGAGCTTTTGAAGCTTCGCAAAAGCCACGTGCTGGTGCCGCCAAGGGGAGTGGGACGTTTTGTGTTCAGGCTCGGGGCCAAAATTGGGACAAAGGTAAAACGTGAACAGGTAGCATACTTGGACTCTCGTAAGCACACACAGCTGGCCTTCATTCTTTTGATGCTTCTCAATTCTTGTGCAGATAACGATGAATTGCTATTTCCATATTCTTATTGGTGCTACAATCGCGCTCTCGCAGCCGTGGAGCAAGAGCTAGGGCTAGACCTCGGCATCACTCCCCACAGCTGCCGGGCAGGCTTCGCCTCTGAGGCAGTAGCCCTAGGAGAGCAATCAGTTCAATCAGTCAAGGATGCAGGCAGATGGTTGTCAGATTCGAGTTTTCGTACGTATGTAGACGTTGTGGCTGCCGCTCAGGTGCAAGCCATGGTAGCACTCACAGGGCAACGGAAAGCCATGGAATTTGTTGCAACACACTTCATTGAATATTTCAGTGTTGCAGCTTTTGTTTCTGAGGTCCATGGCGCCAGCGGGGTACGTGAAGCACCCATCGACGGGGATCTTTCTGCCCAAGGAGATGGTCTACTCTGGCAGCCCTACAAGGCAGCACACTCCGGGCCCGGGATCCAGGTCAGTACCGGGCAAGGCCACGGCCCCGCCGAGCCCCGTCAGCAAGAAGTTAGTGGCTCAGGCGCCGCCGGAAAGGCCAGCGGCAAAGGCAGGGCAAAAGGGGCGGGGCAGAGCAAGCTTATCTCGCCCAAAGGATTTCGGCCTCGGCGGCTTCCTCAAGCTGATGCCCAGTTACACTAAGCTGTCGAGAGTCGCCAAGCACCTCTCCACAGCTTTCACAGTACTTGCCCTGCTGGCAGTTTACTCTGGCCACGATGGGCCAGTAGCGCAGATAACCAGAGTCATGTCCTCTCTTGCCACGGTTGGGGAATCAGCCTCACGTGCCTCCGCCCAGATTCTAGATCGGAGCGCAGATATTGTGGCAGGAGCCAGCTCAGCAGTAATGGCAGTATCCACCACTACCATGGATGCTGCAGCTGCGGCCTGGAACGGCATTGATTTATTGGACATGAAGATGGACAAATCTTTTGGTAGAGTTATGGCAGAGAACGGAGACATCATAGCCAAATGGACAAACGCCTCATTTGGAAGATCCACTACCAAAT
>CALGTP010000325.1 GCA_937902105.1 uncultured Actinomycetes bacterium | reverse complement strand
CTGGCAGTGCCACGTCACGCAATAATTTTGGACATCCACGTTAAAGAGGGGTCAGATGTGGCGGATGTCAGCTTCGGAGTTTACCACTCACACCAGGAGTTTCTCGAAGAGGCCTTCAAGCTGTCCCATCCCTTTGATGGCACAGCTTCACTGCAGGACGACCTCCTAGAAGTAGTCTTCGAGCACTTGACCGAGGGCATGGAGTTCATCGGCCAGAAGAGGGAGCTAGTATTCGCGCACTATGAGGCCAGGCGTGCAGCCTTGGAGGTGGAAGAGCTAAGGATTCACGAGCAGATGAGACCTGAAAGAGAAAAGATCATGCGAGAAAAGCGTTTCCTCTTGTTCTTTGAGATGTGTGAGGACGCAGGCATCAAGGACACGCAGCTTAGACAAGATTATATATCAGGCGGAGCGCTGGTAGGCAAGGCCTATGAGTCCCCGCTCTTCGAGGCAAAACATGCAGATGCCAGGATGTCAGTTGAGCAGGTCATGAAGTCAGCTAAGTGGTTGCAGAAGGTAGCTATGGCGTCTACGTGCAAGAGTAAGGATCCAGAAGTAGATGCGGCAGTGTGGGCTGAAACCAAGAATGAGATTCAAAATGGTTCCTTAACAGGACCCTTCTCACCAGCACAACTAAAGTCCAAGCTCGGTCCCTTGTTTCTCGTAAGCAAGAGGTTTGGAGTCAAGCAGGGTGAGCGCACCAGGCCGATTGACGACTTGGCGGCAAGCTTGGTGAACGCGTGCTTCGCCAAGGCAAACCACCTCGACCTCGGAGGCGTCGACGAAGTAGCCATTTTGGCTAGAACTATGCTTGAGGCCTTGAGCAATGGTCGGCGCGTGGAGCTCACACTGTCTAGTGGCCGCAAGCTGTCAGGAGTTCTGCACAGCTCTTGGACGGAGGAAGCCGCCAGAAAACTCACTGGCAGAACGCTTGATCTTGCAAACGCCTACAAGCAGCTTCTTGTGTCGTTGGCCTCCCAGTGGGCTGCGGTGATTATGGTTTTCAATCCGGAGACCGGGGCAGACGAGCTGTACGTTTCGCAGGTTTTGCCGTTTGGAGCAGCGTCGTCAGTTTACATTTTCAACCGGTATGCCAGGGCGATCCAGCGCATCGGCGTTAGGCTCCTTTCGCTGATTTGGATTCACTTCTTTGACGATTATGCTCAGTTGTCGTGGCAGGCAGAAGTGGACAAGGCGCAGGCCACCGCAGAGGGCTTGTGCGACTTGCTTGGCTGGTGCTT
>CALGTP010000324.1 GCA_937902105.1 uncultured Actinomycetes bacterium | reverse complement strand
ATTTTAATACCGTGTGTGGAGATAACCCCAAACTTAAAATACAAAGGACCTCCAATGGTAAAACAAAACCCAGGTCCAAAGCCAAAAGAGAAACCCAAGTGCGAAGTATGCAGCAAAGAGTTCAGGGACTTATGAACCGCAACAAAACACACGAACACATTCAAGAACAAGGGAATAGATTGCAAACCCCGACTAGTCGTAGCTGGGAAATAGTGCAAGGATTGCCAAATGAGCTTCATAGGCCGCAGTTTTGCCGCCCACAGAAAGCAATGCGGATTCAAACCTGAGAAAACAGTAAAGTACATGGCGGATGGTACGAGGAAGTGAATTCACACAGAGAAAAGGAAACAATACCAGCAAGCGAGATACCTAGAGAAGAAACAACAAAAATAACCCAAGCTTTGTGAAAAGAAGTTAAAGGTAAGTGTTCGTTTAATGAGAATTTAGGAGAAACAGACGAGAATTTAGGAGAAACAGACGAGAAAACCAGCCGAAGAAAGGAGAAAATGGGCATAAGAAAATTCAAATAAAGTAACGGCCAGAGACTTCGTTTTAAAGGCAGGTCTCCGCAGACTTGAAGTTATTGATCCCCTCCAGCCCGGAGACATACCAACACTTATACGGCAAGAGTTTTCACGACCTAATGACAAGACGGAGAATATACAAACACTGGCGCACCCCACGGGAAATACTCACAAACTTATGAAATTTCTTGTAGAAAGAGCGGCAAAAAGACTGTGGCCCCGCACCTATAGCTTGTGCAGCAAGCGAAATGGTATTGTCTTTGTTGTTTCAGAAGAGAAACGCAAGAAAAATCCAGAATTCTGGGACAACATGCAAAGTGTTTTGGAGGATGGCTCAACTTTCTATCATTGGCTATTGTGTCCTTGCAACATCACCAAGGGTGCCAGCAATTTGGCTATGCTCCAGCGATTCAAATATTTGGTAACGAAGGGCCATGATATCAGACACATCTACCACTACAACGCAGTTGGACTGGCACGTATTTTGAAGGGTAGAACCTCTCTGGACAGTCAAATTTAGATGCTTCCTTCGATATCGTTTTTAGCTAGCGGAGCAGGCGAGGTTTATGATAAGGATGTTCAAATTCAAAACGTCGTTCCCAAAGTCGTGGAGCCGAAAACTCTCGAAGAGTTGCCTGACGCTCATCTCAGGTTGAGTTTAAGAGACGGTGCGATAGTCAGATTGGGCTTTAACCGGCCTTAACATGAGACTGTATAAGAAATGATAGGCCGAAAATAGATAGAAGACCTCAGTCGAATTACACACACACCGGCTTTACATCAAGCGAGACCCAACCCACAAACAACAAAAACACCCGAATAGTTGGAAAAAGACGCGGCTATACTCTTTGGCAGTGAGACTGATGAATAAAGAGAATCGAATATTCGAGCGCGTGCAGAAATTGAGGCTGCTTTGGCCGCACAAAAGCTCTAGTTATAAGCTGCAGCTAAAGCCAGGGAAGAATAACAACGTTTAGACCACATTAGAGATGT
>CALGTP010000323.1 GCA_937902105.1 uncultured Actinomycetes bacterium | reverse complement strand
TTAGTTTCTATCTTATTAATGATACATATAATTTGTGATGTACAGCTCGTGACAGTTTTTCTGTTTTGGCTAGCTGAAATGAGTCTTGTTCTGTGCTTGGATTGAATTTGACTTGGTAGTAGCTCTTCAATAGAAGGTCGTGCATTTCCAGAGTGCGTCTGCCCACTTTTTTACGGATGCTTTCCCGGTTTTTTTGCTCGCTGACTCCAAGATTTGACAATTTGCTGAAGAAGGTATCTTTACGGATCGTGCCACGTACCCCGACTGTGAAGTTGATCTGAGATGCTTCCCATTTTGGTCCACCCTGTGAAGAGTCGTTGATGAAGGTCAGAATTTGAGCATAGCGCTTGGTCTTGTCTCGCTCCTTGCGCTCCTCCCATTCTTCCCTCGCGTCCATCGCTCTTGTGAATTCAAGAAGACAGACCTTCTTCTTTGTCTCATCGAAAGCAACCCCATCTGGGCGCTTGTCGAGGAAAGCCTTAACGTCTGTGTCATTGGAGGGTGATCCCGTCCTTTCCAAGAACCGCTCGATCTTGGAATGGATCGTCGTCGTGTCCCTTCCAATGTATGTTAGTATGTCTTGTACAGTCCATTCTTTATGGACAGCTTCTAGCTCGTTGGCCGTCGGGAAAGACCAAGCCTTGGCCAACTTGTCTTCAGTTTTTTCAGTGGAGTGTTTCTGAATCAAGGAGATGAGTTCGCGCCATATGCAGTGGTGAGCCGCTATTCTTGGTCGTTCCAGAGCAGGGCACCAACATTGTATGTGGCCCACAGTTTCTGTTTGGTCTGGGATATTGCGTCGCTGGCATGCCGCGCAGAAGGGTGATTGTGTCATCCCGCGCGTGTGAAGATAGGCTTGGCATGGGAACTGGTTTGTGATGGTCTGTATCAGTCGCTTCTTCGCCTTTTCGTGTACGTGTCCGTCTTTCAGGAAGAGGTGAATTAAGTCCCTGCTGGAATCTGGTACCATCAAAAACTTATATGTGATGGTTTCAGACGCCGACATCGCCAGATATGCCGCCCTGGTCTTGATGATCTGTTTCACCTTCGGCCCCATGCAGCTCGTCTGCTCGGGGCCCTCTTCTGAATCCTTCCAGGAGAAGATCGGGCGCCCGCTCGGCCTGTTCCAGCGCATCACTGCCGCCTCTTCGTCACGGCCTCTGTCAGCAGCTCGATCCGATTGCTCGTTGAAAAATTCCCCCCTATGGGATTTAATCTTGATAAGAAATGTTGGCACACCTTGTTGCACGCTGTAGTGCAGTTCGTTTACAACCTCTCGAAGAATGTCTCCGTCTGGGAACTGTGCTAAGGACTTGCACTTGCCCTCACCCACACAGGCCGCTACATTTGTGAGCAGGGTTGATGAGTCGCCGATGTAGATCAGGGCCTTCTTTCTTTCACGAGTCTCGGACAGGGCCATCGCGAGTGCGCCCGTCTCTGGCCTAGTTGATGACGTTCCTTCGTTTGCCCTACCCACCTTGACATACAGCTGCTCTCCATCTTCGGCTCGATAGACGCCTGCACTCATATCTTGGCCTACTGTTGAGCCGTCGCCCGAGCGAAGTAGAACCCTACCCTCGCGCACTAACCGGTGGATCCCCAACAGCCCCACTTCGCTCCCATCTAGGTAGATCCTCTCCAGTTCTGAATCTCCAGCCGCTGGCAAGTCCTTCTCATTTGATGATGCTAGAGCTTGTTGAATGGCTGTTACCCTTTCTGCATTCGGGTGGCTTGACTTGGAGATCCAGCATTCCGTAGGACTTGTCAACGATGCGCAATTGTCTGTGCCATTGCGCCACCAACCCTTCCATTTCCTGACCTTGCCCGTCCCGACCGCTATTTGGCTGCCGAGTTTTTCTAGCACCGCCCTACGTTTGGATGATTTGGGGAGTTCTTGGGTTAGTATTGTCCAGGTCTGGCTCGTTTCCAGTTCTAGTGTCAGCTGTTTCCATTCGTCTTCTCGCCAGTCGTCCAAATTAAATACCGTTGGTCCTGACCTCTGCCCCCAGTAAACAGTGGTTGAGTTGGCTGCACACTCAAAGAAGGGAGGGGCTGTGAGTAGAGTAGTGCCCACCAGATTTTTCGCCTCGAATAAGCCCTGCGCAGCTCGGAGTACGGTCCAATTGTATGAAACATGACCCTCCTTGTTCTCTGCCGCCGTTTGCTCCTTGATCTCCGAGAGCAGAAAAGGCACAAAAGCTCCCTGAAGACTGGGTGCCACCACTTGTCTGAGAAAATGCCATCGGGCTCCTTCTATTTGGAATCCGCCTAGAGGCCCTGTGCCTGTCGCTACTCCTTGTCTGACTATCACTGAAGTGTCTAGCCAGTCCAGCTGGTGAGCCACCGGGTCGAGGAATACTCGTACTACTCCCATTTGTGGTGGGTTTTCTAGTAGTGTCATGATATCCTCACTCGGGAGCTCCACATCGGGCACGTGAACCGGGTCCTTTGCCAAATGGGGGACTGAGTAGGGCTCCCAGTCAGACGACTTACCTGGGTCAGTGTTGTGTGCATGCACCCCACCTGCCGCGTTTTGTTGGGTGAAGATGTGATCCGTGTCGTGGTGTTTGCCTTCCGTCAGGAAGGCATGATGGCAGCTCTGACACAGATCCGTATCCTTGCATTGGGTACAATGCCACCAGACCCCCGCTCCCACCTCTCCCCCACACCCATCGCACTCAACCAGATCCTCACAGCCACTCCACTTTTTGAGGAGTGAAGTTAGAGTGGCATTGCGTGACTGCTTTGTTGAGATGTATTGCGTGATCGATGGATGTAAGTTCCGTTCGAACATATCCTCTAAAAGGGGAAAGCCCAACTGCGCCGTTGTAAACCAGCCCTCTGCCCAGTCCAGCTGTACCTCCTCGTCTACCTCTTCCAAATCCTGCTCCAGCTGTTGTTGGGGGACCGAGGGACGGAAGAAGGATTGCATGCCGGAGCGCATTCCCTGAAGATCATCCACAGACATTTTTGCCTTTTTTGCCGACTTGACATCTTGTCTCGCAACCGCTCTTGCCATAAGTTTAGCTTCCTTCTTGTCCTCTGGCCTTACTCTAGAACCTGACGAAGACTGGGTGTACAATTGCAGCATAAGTTTCAAACAGGCTCTAATTTTTTCCGGGATGAGGGGTGTGTCACCTTCGTCTTCGATTCTCTCTGGAAGAGCCGATCGAAGGAGTAGACCGTCTTGCCAAACATCACCCGGGTCATGAGCTCCTTCCTCCTTGCCAGCGCTTCTGCACTCTCGGCATTGGGCTCGGCCTATTTCGTAAGCATGAGTTGTCTTGTACCGTTTGCATGAAACGCATCGTTTCGTCCCCTCGATTGAGATGCCTCGGACCCACCAACCATTGAGTCTGTTTTTCCTAAGCTCGTTTCTTTGCTGTGGCCACCAGGACGTTGGCATGCGGATCAAGTCGAGACCTTTGCGCAACTCTTGCATAAGTGCCCTATCACCAAGCTGGCCTAGGGATTGGATCCTCTCGCGTGTGGGAACCTGTAACTTACAGCAGTAGACTCAAGTTGTCTCTTCTGGGGACGAGCCTTCTTCGTGTTTCAAGACCTCCGGTTTAGGACCAAGGGGTGGAGGAGAAAATGTTGCGTGGAGACGAAGGAAAATGTGTCACACATGATGTGCGTCATGCATCAAGACC
>CALGTP010000322.1 GCA_937902105.1 uncultured Actinomycetes bacterium | reverse complement strand
AGGACTTCCGGTGTATTCCGAGAACCACAGCAGCATGTCGCCGACGCTTTCGTTGTGGTGCTGCACGTGCATGTCGTCGGAGCAGTGCTGGTCAAAGAACCAACACGCGGTCTTCTCTGCCTTGCGGAACGTCTTTGGAATCGTTATGATCACGCGGTCCGCTGGTTGCGACTGCGCGAAAATGCTGTCCAGACACTCGCGCATGTGGAACACGCGTTGACTGAAGCTGCTTATGCTCACGACGGTTCTCGGGGCTTTGCGTATATGTAGCACTGTATGTCCTACGAATAAAATCCGTGATATAAAGACCAAGGACAGCATCAACGTAAACACCAACACGGCCAGAAGTGTCAGTAGCACGTGCTTGCGTCGGATCTGTAAATGCATAGTGTTGGACGTTGAGTGTTTATATAGAATAAGTGTAGTTTATGTTCTATTAGAGCCTAGGGAATAGATAACGACCACACGAATAACCCTTGTCACGGAAATTCACTATTGTGCTGAGACTGAAGTCCACATTTCTGGCGTGGTTGACATGCCTCAGAACACTTGGCGCGTATATCCTGGTTACGCCATGCCGGGCAATATACCCCGATAGCAAAATGTCGTCGTTGTTAAAGCAGCCAGCGGGCAGAGACTGTATGAACGTATAAATGTCGTCTCCAAACGACGAAACGTGGTATGCTATCGCCGCCCAACCGGTAAGCCAGCCTTCACAGACACGCGGTGTCGTCATGTACGGGGGATCCCAAGTAGTGAAGGCGACGAACCCACTCATGTCAGAATTCCACATCTGACAGCCAAATGAAAGCGCAATATCAGGTTGCATATGCGTCGACAGCCACTTAACCGTATCTCTGTGGTATACCATGTCATCGTCAAGTGTTATAATAACCGTGCTAGGATCTTTCTCGAGCAGCAGTGCTCCGATGAGTTTTGTTGCCGGACCCCAGTCATCGTCGATAAACTGCACGGTCAAGATACCCATTTCGTACACAGAGGACGTCTTGTGCACGTCCAGGTTGACGTGATAATTGTACGCAGTACCTACGTAATTGGAAAACCAATTTACCATATTAACCTCACTTTCGTTGTATCGATTCGTGTCCACATACAAATCGGACCACCAAGCGGCGGGAATAAGGCGCAGATACAGGTCGGCGGGTAAGGTGGTCGTCTTTTCTAGGGCTCGGAACTTTCTCGGGATAGTTATGATTACCCTGTCCGGTGTTTGCGACTGCGCAAAGACGGCGTCGAGACACGCTCGCATGTGGAACACGCGTTGACTGAAGCTGCTGATACTTACGACGGTGCGCGGAGCCTTTCGCACGGGCAGTTGTACTTGTTCTGCAAAGTATATGGCTGGTAGCAAAGAAAAGAAAAACGCAATAAACAAAAGCGCAAACAGCAACATCATTTCTTTGTGTTTGCACGACTTCGATGGACCACGTGTACACAGTCTGACCATTTTACGCTGCATTTCACACGCCTCACGATATATTATGCGTCTTTGAGTATAATGTCACAAAAAAGCCTTAAGCTGATGGGCCCGCAGGTTCGGCATCCGGCGCGCAGGCCGCGTGCGCGGTGCACGTGACGTCGGTGGTGCACGCGACGTCGCCGGCGCTATCGCAGTCGCTGCTCTCGCACTCGTCCTCGTCCTCACCGCCACTTTCGTCGCTACTCGCGTTGTCCGAGTACATGCTGTCGACGTCCTCCGAGTCCGGCGCAGACCCGTCGTCGTTTTCGTCGTCGTCGTCGCTCTCGTTGTTTTCGTCGCTCAAGTCATTTGTGCTTATCTGTGCCGCGCCTGCCGCTGACACGCGGCGACGCTTCATCTGTGCGAACTCGCGCTCGATCTGCGCAGCAGCGGCTTTGAACACTTCGCTTGACTCGGGGCACTCTTCCCACGCAAGGATGTTCTTGATCTTCTGCACGGCGTCCTTCGAGCACTGGCGTGTCGGTCTCTGGGACATGCTGTCGACGGAGGCACGGCCGCCACGTATGGTATAAATGCAAGAAAAATCACGGTTGTATTTAAGCCCCGCACGTGCAGGAAATGCAGGCGCGCGAGACGTGTGTGCTGTGCAAGTACGCGGGCGGAAGCAACAGCGAAATCAACGACGTGCAAAAGTACATCCTCGAGAACATCAGCAAGCTTAGCGTCGACGAAATCGCGCACCAGGTGCACGACGTGCTGCCGCAGTACCTCGTGGGCGACGAGTGCTGCTCGCACGCGTCCATCGTTGAGCACATCCAGGAGCACTCGCAGGAGCACAACGTCGTGCTCTGCACGCTGCTCCGGGACGTGCGCGCGCTGAGCCGGGACCTGCTGCGTTCTTCACGCGTACAGCGCGAGGACGAGTCGCTCGACGTCGACCTGCGGACCGTGGCTGTCTTTTTCAAGTCCGTCGAGCTCGCGGCGATGCTGTCCGGCCGGCTCAACGACAAGTAAAGAAGTAGCCGAGCCGCGCGCCAGAAATAACCGACGCGAAAAGGACTTATTTTTAACGCAATCTATCCAAATGCCCGGCGCACAAGACAGCCGCAAAATGCCCGAAATTCCAGAGACCCCTGCACAGCCGCCCATTCTCAACAACGCCCGCGTCAAGGGCGCCCCACGCGCCAAGGCGGTCGGCAAAATTCGCAAGGCGAGGCCTCTCAAGAACCTCGAGCTGTCGGTGCTGCACGGGCGGTTAGTCGAGATCCAGAAGCGCGTGCGGACGGCCGAGTGCAAAATCACGTTGCTAAAGGAGAAACTCGTAGTGCACGAGGACGAGCTCACAGCGCGCGTCGACGTCCCGAGTGACACGCTGTCGGTATAAGTGCGCACAAGACAAACCGGAGCAAACTTGTTTTATTATAGCTTAGCCTACGTCACATATCTGTACTATCAAGCAATGGCGCTCTTCCTTGGACATGCCTTGTGTCCTGGATATTGTGTACTCGTACAGGTCGTTTAAATAACGATACCACATCCCATTGAGACTCGTGAAGAAGAGGAAGTGTTCCGCGCGTCTGAGATGCTGTGCAGACACCTGCCGAATTTCGTGTGCCAGTGCAGCATACTCAAACATCTTGAGAATCGACGTCAGGAAGTGCACGCGCATCTTGCATGCATCGTGCTGCAGCTCGTACTCGAGCGCGGCGGTCGTGCCGTCGCGCGACTCGAAGACGCGCGCGCAGGCCTGTGCGAACTTGCTCAGCCCGAACCACGGGCTCGTATTGTGCATTTTGCAGCAGACCATTAGACACGCCACGCACACGTCCATGTCCGCGCCTCTGCCGCACGTGTGGCCGCCCATCGACACGGAAATCGTCCACAGCAGCATGGCGTGCTGTCCACATGCTTCGTTAATTCTGAGGCCTGTGCACAGCACGTGCACGAGCGTCAGGCCGAACTTGTGCCGCTCCGCCTGCGTGTGCGAGAAGGCAGTATCGTGTCCGGCAAAGATCACTGCCCGCATATGCGTTGCTAGTGCCTGCGTCATGTCCGGTTTGCGTTTGAGCTTCTTTTTTTGCGCTGGTCTGTGCGAAGAGACACTTCAAAAAAAAAACACCATTTTTGGCGAAGGGGTGTTCCTTCAATCGAAACGTGAAAAAAAATGCAAGTTACGCAAACACAAACAAACGCAAAGTTCCGGGAAGATGCTCGACTACCTCGTTGCAAGCACACATGCGCCGCTCCGCTGCGGCACGCACATCGCGCGGAATCAGCCCGACGTCGAGGTCTGCGCGATGGCGCTCGCAAACGTGCCCTCGACAAAGGCCGAGTTCGACGCCGCGCGCGGCTCGCGCGAGTTTGTCATCGCCAAGTTCGTCGTGCTTGCGCTAGGGCCGCCAGGCTTCGGCAAGGTGCCTTACAACTCGAAGCGCAGCGTCGGGCAGAAGGAAGAGGCAGGCAAGCCGCTTTACGAGAGCACAGACGACGGCCGCGTGCGCCTCTTCAGCTTCGAGAAGGGCAAAACGAACAAGGACAAGGGCGAGCGTGTCGAGACCGAAGAAAGCGGCGGCTTCCTCGAGCCGGGACTTGTGCTGAGCTTCTTCTTGCGCGAGGAGTTCTGGGACCCGCCCAAGATACTGCCTGCTGCGTCCGGCGATGAGGCCGTGGCCGCCGGAACTGTTGTTGCTATGCAGGTCTCGAGCAGCAACGTCGAGGCTGCTGGCAAAGGGTACTTGCTCAAGCTGAAGAAAGTCAAGGTGCTGTCTGCGGGGCTGGACCTGTTCACGGCTCTCGCCAAGCTGCCGCATAGCGAGGACGAATACGACAGCCGTGCGTCGCGCTACCGCACCGACTACCCGGCCATGAAGGGCGGCCTCGACTCTTCGACAGACACGCGTGTCTTCGCGACACATACCCTCGGCCCCGATGCGTGTGCGTTTCAGCACGAGGGCGGCTTCCTCATCAGCAACGCCCGCACACACAACTGCGAGGGCTTCTGCGACGACATTTTCGTGCCAACGCACATCGCGCGGCAGTGCTTGCAGGTTGATGACGACACGCTCGCGGTGAAGTTTATGAACATGGCGCTCGCCGTGCAGTCTCTTGGGGCGATTGTCAAGACGTGTGCGAGCAACGTGCTGCTGTCGGCCGACGACGTGCATCCGCTAGTCGCGCTCGCGCTTGTGCTCGATCTTAACGTTCTGCTGAGTCTCGACGTTCTCGACACGCCCGAGCATAGGTTCTTCCTGCGCTCGGCGCCGCCTGGTTTGTTTGAGGCACGCGACGTTGTTGTTGCGAAAAAAGCCGACCACATCCACTGGCATAATACAAAGCACAAGTACGTGACCGACGCAGACACTGCCCAGATTGCCTTTACACTGCACGAAGACGAGCACACGGGCGCGGCAGACGCACCGCACGCCGTGTGCGGGCAGCTCAGCAGAGGCTATGCAGGCACGTACAAGAAGCTGTCGATATACCTGATGCGACAGGACACGTCGTCGAAAATTGTCGACCTCGAAATGCGAGTCGCGGACCAGTCGTGTATGCGCCTTAAGCGCAAACGCCCAGAGCTCGACGTAGTTTAGGGTGCTGCGACCGGCCTGTCCGGGTACGTCGTGCGTTCCGCAAAAACGAAGAGAATTATGTATGCTAAGTAAATCGTGCGGCGCCACATGCCCGCACCGATGTAGGTCATATGCTCGCCACTGGCCCGCATTTCTCTCATGTGGAAAAACTCGTAGGATATATCACAAGAGAGATTCGGTATCAGCGAAACCAGCAGCACCACGTTCCGCATGTAGGAGTTCCATGTGCTCGCTGAATCCATAGTGAATATGGTCGGCTGGATGCGCTCGAAAAACACATACGTGCTAGTAACGATTACGACGAAAATAAACAAGCGAGTATGAAGAAAGTACGCAAGGACCTCAGAGCTGAGCGTGTGCGTCTTGCCAAGGCCGTCGCTTAGCACCAAGGTTGACTTCTCGCAGTGCTTGATCACTGTTTCCCTCAGCAACATCACCTTGTGCTGCACGCTTTGCATGAAGCCAATAAATAACGCGGTGACGACATCGAATAGTATCGTTGTGTCGTCATGCACTCCACTAAGCGCGGTAAACGAGGCCACAAGCATTATGCAGGCGGCTGTGAGCGTCAGTTCCTCCAGCATATGCATACCCATCGTTAACATCAACCGGTTGCTGTTATTTAGGAACACATACCACAAGCTGTACATTGACCAACCCGCCGTAGAAATCGAAACAAAAAGTACGATAACGAACAGTACTGTTTCTGTCAAACACATACTCTTGTCGTCACACTGTTGGTTCGGTCCACGCTGTGTTACTTTATGGTTGTATGCGATTATAGTAACCAACACGACACCAAGTGACAACAGAAACAACACGACGAACCGTGCGATTAAGTTTTTCAGGCCATCCGACAACGAACGCATGAGGCACGGTGGGCGGTCGTCTAAATCAGTCGATTTTCGTGCAACCTTTACTATAACTTCCGTTTTGTTGTCGTGAGTATCATTTTCATGTTTGTGTTGATCGGTGTCTACACCAAAATATCTAAATCGACTGCCCTGACCCATTCCGGTCGCACCATGAGGAAGTGTATCCGTCGTCGTAGAACTGTCAACCTCCAGTGGTATTAGTCGATGCGATTCCGTCGCGTCATTTGCGTTTGTACCTTGCTGACGTTCCTCGGGTGGTCCGTCGTCAATGACTTCAATTGTCATGTTCAATAAAACAGAGATGTGAATCAACAAGAACGCAGCGATGATGCTAAAGTAAGGTGTTTCTAAACCAGCATAAACGTTTGCGTACTGTGGCACGGTCTTCTTGTAGCATGATGTCTCGAGGGCGGCACACTCATCCGTAGTCGTACAGTTCTTTGCGCGAATGCAACGACACACATTGTCTGGACCCCACGACTCATTGAACAGTGGCAGAACCACCAGTGATGCTGAGCTTTGCGTCGGCGCTTGTGGACATAGCCATTTGTTGATTAATTCGTTCTTTGTGTTGATCGCGGGCTTCGGCAAATAATTGTCGATAGACAGTTCCCGGAAGTTTGTCAGGAAAACCTTGTTTTCTAGCTTGTAGTCCATAGTTTCAGGGACATAAACCGCTACAGTCATAACGGCTGCGAACACAAATAGAATGGTGTGTAAAAGCTGCGACTTCATGTCAAAAATCACGTCGAAGTTCTTTCTCAAAATGTACATGTTAGAATAAGATATCGTTTCCTTATCTGCAGACATTCACGGAGACAGTATCCTCTTTTATACACAACGCAAACGTTTACACACACGAAAAAAGCGCGTCTTTACGCGTAGGAACAATGGCCCTGCGCATCGACCGAAAACCCAAACTTGGGCTGCATTGGGTCTGGCCAGCGTTCGAGCTTCGACCAGTACTGCAGCGTCCAGAGTACGTTGCGCGCGTGCCTGCTCGCGTCGGCCGGCTGCCAAATGGCGTTTTTGGTCTTCTGCGCGACGGCTACGTTCTGGCGGATCGCGTCTGCCACGCGCTCGTACGCGGCGTGCGATGCGTCGATGTCCGTCGTGCCGCGGATCTGCGCCACCGGGATGGTGCGGATGTGCTTGCTGAAGTTGAGCTGGTACGCCAGGCTAATTGCGTTGAGCACGCCGTGCTCTGTGTCGAGGTCAAGCTTGTGCATCAAGGTGTGAGCGGTCCACATTTTTGCCGGACCAATCGCCGGCATCGACTGGCTAAAGTCGCAGCCTGTCAGAGCGATAAGTACGGCGAACGCGCGGCACGGCGCGGCGTGCTGCTTCATGGCGACCTGCACGTGCGCACACAGCTGGCGCATGCACACAAACTCCATGCGGCGCTTCGTCGTGCCGAAGGCCGTGCGCTTCGCACCGCCCGCGACCTTCGTCTCAATACGCTCGAGAAAAACGTGCCTGTCGGGGTGCGCCTCGCAGTGCAGCAGCGCCAGCGGCACAAAGTCTCCGTCGGTCGACTGCACCACAAGCGCACCGAAGGTGCTCCACGCGAGCGCCTTAATGTCACATTCGCCGCGCCGCGCGAGCGGGTCCAGCACCGCAGCCGGCAACGCACGACCGTCTGCTTCGAGCGCGCGCCCGAGCACGACCGGCGGCCCCATCCAGTCAATGATGACAGTTTTGTCGTGATTTTTGTAGATTCTGCTCGCGTTGCGCACGACCATGCCGACAACCATGCTCTTAAACGTGCGGTTGCGCATGCACGCCGCCCAGTCGTCTGGCGGTTTTTGCGGCAGTGGGTTCATCTCGTTCCACGTGAACACGGCCTGCTTCACGTTGCGCGCACGCTGCGTCATGCTTTTGCACAGCGGGACGTGCGTGTAGTCGTCGAAACCGAGTACGACAACAGACGCGTTCAGCTCAAAGGCACGGTCGATTGTGTCGAAGAACTGCCTTTGCAAGAATAATTCCCACGTGTTTACCCACTCGCCCTTCATCAGCTTGATCTGACCGTCGATGAACCACGTCGTCGGGCGTGTCGTCAGGGTTGCCTGGAACGCTGCCGGACATTCTTTCTTTAGGTGCTGCACCCACCCCGAGTCGATCGTCATTTCTTAGGCGAACACCGCGTGTCTGCAAGGTATGCCTCAAAAGCACAAAAAAACAAGGCTGCGCGCCTACACGTTGGTGTAGTTGTAGCGGTAAACAAGCTTCAGCACGTCTAGCAGCGCGAGTTTGCCGTCGACGTCGGCACCACCCTTGGCGCACACGGCGTCGTGTGTCCGCAGGACGTTGGAAAGACTAAAGCCGTCGGATACTTCCTCCCCGATGACCTCGTAGACGTACGCGTGGTACCACAGCACGCTTGCGATCGAGCGGAAGCATGTGTTCCATTCGCCGCTCGGCAGCGTTTTTGATGTTTGCGTTTGTGCGGAGTCGTCGCAGATTTCGGCACGGTACTCCGCCGGACAGGCAAAGTTCGCGCCCTGCCACCGACTTAGCACAACATGCATTTTGTTGTCGAGCAGGCTGCCGGTCTCGTGCCTGAACACGCCAGAGTACCAGCTGTCCTTGAACATCGCGTGAAGCGTCTGGTACTGTCCGATAGAGCGCTGGAAGTACGTGAACGGCAGCAGGCGCACCTCGGCATCAAGTATCCGCTCGATTTTCCGCTGCAATTGTACGTATTCGGCACACCCTTCGAACAGCGGGAAGGCCTCGCACAACTCGTAGCACAGGCAGACACACTGTTTTGTGCTCGCGTCGAGCGCCCAGTCGTCGACAGCCGGCACTTGTGCTGCAGGCGTCACCAGCACCCCAAAGATAAAGTTGCGTGTCGTGTCTGCCGCCTTGTCGAACGCGAGCTTGAACACGTGCTCGCCAGTTTCTGTCAACAGCGCATGCAGCGTCGCGCTCAGCACTAGGCTGCCGTCATGTTTGCCGTACCACTTAAATGCCATTTGTGAGCCGCCGCTTTGCGTCCTGTATTGGCTTGTGTACGTTTATTTACTCAGACGCATCGCTTGTGTTTTCAGGCGTACTTACACCTTTGCAGTATAAAAGCAGACAGTACGTTTCCCATGGCCTCGTCGATATTGGAAAGCAGCAAAATTAACAAGCAGACCCGACGACTATGTGTCGAGATCAATGGCAGCATGCAGCAGTTCGCCAAGTCCGGACACGACGCTGCGTCGTGGTGTCCGAACAACGCGAAGATCGGCGAGATTCTCGGCGTCTCAGACGTGTTCGACAACAACCCCGACGTCGGCACTACCGCCGGCTGCCTGCAGAACGCGATCCTGCACAAGGTCACGCTGCTCGAGATCAAGAACGACTTCCCGATCAACCTCGGCGTGACGATGTCGTGCATCCCCTCCGACGAAGCCACGCGTCTCGGCAACCGCTTCTGTCTTACCACGTTTGCGAACTCGCACAACCCGAACCCGCTCGTGCTCTTCGAGGCCGACGCCGCGTCGACGGAGGCCGTCGCGTGGCGCCAGAACTACCCCACGTACAATAACTCGAACCTCGAAAAGGAAGGCGTGCTCGAGCTCGGCACGCAGCAGAACTACCTCTTTATGTCTAAAAACCACCCGGTCGTCGAAATCCTGCGCACGAACAAGGAAATACTCAACGCCGACATCGACAAGTGTCCGCTCATCGACAACGAGTACTACAAAATCACGCGGCAGGTGTTCAGCTCGTGCTGCGGCGCCCTGCGCACGAAGATCCTCACCAAGGTCGCGACGCGCGACCTTAACAACCTGAACGTGCAGATGTTTCCGCTGCAGAAAAAGGATTGGCAGAACATCTGCGTCAGCGATGAGATGCTCAGGGCGGTTCCGCCGGAAATGCTCGAGCGCGCCAACGCGGAGGAGATAACAATGCACATTAAGCAACTCTGCCTGCGCCAGTCGTGCCTGAGCCTTCGGCTCGAGATGACGTACGAAATACCGACGAGGCTCTGATCTGGCAAAAAACAGGGTGCCTTGTGCCTGGTTCCGGATTCCCGCGCGGGCGTTTTTGTATTAATCGCGTTGCGCTCTGCCCCGCGCGTGTTGCCGGTGACCCTGATGTTGCTTGGTAACGCCCCAGACACCCGACGATTTTTGACCGTGGGCGAACCCCGTGTCGACTATATGTTTGGTTGATTGCTGCAAGCACCCTTCTCGCAGTCCTTCTCGCTGTCTACTTAACAGTCGCCTTTTGGTTCTCGCCGCTATTGCGGACTTTTCGAAATTGGCGAACATTTGAGATTTTTTTATTTTCGTCCAAAAAGCTTGTGCTGGGACTCGAACCCAGAATCTTCGCCTCATAAGAGCGACGCCTTGACCGATTAGGCCACACAAGCGTTGAGGCGCGAGACAAAAGGAGGATGTCTGTGTCTGCGTCCGCCCGCATCGCGCTCTGCCACGCTCGTCGTTCGATAACCAACCGCTTCTGTTGACCCAACCGGTCCACTCGCGCCTCTCACTTGCCAGCCCCGCTCCCGTGGTCACGTCGCAGACACTGGACGATTTGACCGAAGTCCACCAAACTTTGCTCGATGCCGACACCCTACCGCAGCCCTACAGCATGTATATATATACGAGGCGTTTGCGTTTTCGCCGCAATTGCGGGGTACAGCTTAGGATATGCAGGCGTAACAACAGACTGGTTGTCAGCAGGTTCGCGATACGGAGGAGGAGGAGGACGCTCGGGTGCTTTGGCCGTAGCTGCTTTAGCAGTTTGTAACTCGAGTTCTTCGGCCGTAGGTGCCGACGGAGCATGGTCCTCATCTGTAGCAGTAGACGTGATTTCCGCAACTACCACCTCTACCGAAGCAGACGATCTGGCCTTATTCTTCGTACCTTCTAAATATATGGCAAGAGAAACAGCACAGAACGGAAGAAGGAAAAACCCGACATACCCAAACCAGTACACCTCGTCCATGTATTCACAAACAAATAATGTTTTATAGGCAACGACTGATACATGGTGCGTCTTGCGCAGCTGCAAATGCGAACGTCTTAGAAAATACATCACGTATCACGTCTACCACGGCGGTGCGAGATGCCAGAAGGCGCTTGGTTCGTTTGTCATGACCATGGACTTCTTCACATCAATTGTGCACGCGCAGCGGTTGATGAGCTGGACGGTTTCCGGCTTCAGCTCGTCGTACAAGCCCTGCAGAGTGTCGATGAGGTCCACCACCTCGTAGAGGTGTTCTTCTGCCATCTGGTAGTGCATATAACGCATGCTGTCACGCTGTCCCGCGTCGAGTCCGTCGTTCGTGTTTGCCGATAAGGCCTGCACCTCCAACTTCCAGTCTACATTGAAGCACTGGTGCGCGCGATCCACGAGCATGTTGCGGCTGTGGTCGGAGTTGATGAAGACGTCTTCTACCGACATGTACATGCCAAGGAAGCCGATGCCGTAGCGGCCGTTCGAAATGGGAACGTGTGGCCACACACGCAACGACGGCATCCTGATCTCATGCGCAGCCTCCAATATTTTCGTCACCGTTTTGCGCTCCTGCACCAACGCGGCAGGCCCGTATGGCCAGCGGTACGGCTGCAGCGTCGAGTCAAGCGTCGGCAGCGCCTTGGCATGCCAGCTGCCGTCGGCGGCGCTCGAGGCTGTCATTTCCTTTCTCTTTTTGTTGCCGGCCATGCGTGCGCGCTGTTTCGAGGTGTCTTTCGATTTCGTATAAAAAATCCGAAGGGTCACAAAAAAAAATCCCAAGAGTCACAAAACAAACGTTCATGCAGGCTTTGACGCGTTCTTGTGATACATGTCTGCTCAG
>CALGTP010000321.1 GCA_937902105.1 uncultured Actinomycetes bacterium | reverse complement strand
GTCGGCACCCGCTGCCATGGCGGCGATAAAAGTTTGTGATGCATTCGGCCTAATTACGGGCAACATCAACATGCAAGCCGATGGCGAAGCTGCCTATATCAACGCTCGTCTCACCGGACCCAAAACGTATGTCGAGCCACCCGAGAACAGATTGCCCGAAAAATACAAGAACAAATTCAAGAGACCAGTATTCCTACTAGAGCTAGCTCTTTACGGACACCCAGACTCCGGCGGACACTGGGAAAAGTTCTGCGAAAAAGTACTACTCGGGCTAGGATGGGTCAAAGTCGCCAAAACTTCATGGCGCAGTGTATTCTGGCACACCAAACAGAAATGTTTTCTCGTCGTGTATGTCGACGATTTCCGCATGTCTGGCCCAGACAAGGCCGTCAAAGCACTGTTCAAAGAAATCTCACAACAACTTGTCATCAGCACTCCCGAGCTCTCTGGAAAATTCCTAGGATGTGATTGCACCACAACCAACAACACTTTCCCAGCGGGGGGAAACCCCTGGCAGTACTACACAACTGAGCAACTGCAGGGCAAACCGGTAGTGCACGCCAACATCATGATGTACAACATGAAAGGATTTCTGTCGCAATGCGTTGATAAATACTGCGAACTCGCTAAAATACAACGAGAAACACTAAAACGATGTGACACGCCATTTCTCGACGAACCTAAGCTCGATCAGGAGTGGGCACAACAAGAAATCAACAAAGCCAAGACAAAAGGAGGCGTAACAAACGATCAACAATCCCTCCAACCAATAGCAACAAAAGTTCTTATGAAAATCCTCTATGCCGCTCGTCTCGCTCGCTTCGACCTACTCAGGGCCATCGGAATGCTATCAACAATGATAACTAAGTGGGACAGCTTCTGCGACCGAAAGCTGCATAGAATCATAGCATACATCAACACCACGCTTGACATGACTATGATTTCCTGGATGTCAGAAGATACGAAACCTGAAGACCTATGCCAAAACGTGTTTGGTGATGCGGACTTCGCTGGCGACAGCAAAACAATGCGCAGCACATCAGGCGTATATTCCTGTCTAGCCATCGGATGTCTTCCCTCCCGGGAACCCAAAGGAGGATCACAACACACCGCAGCCCTTAAGGCTCAGGAGCAATGGAAAAACACTAACAGCGGAACACAGGGATCCACCCCTAAAACGCTATGCCAACTAACCGCAGTGTCTAAAAAGCAAACCGCAGTCTCACACAGCACCCCTGAGGCTGAGTACATTGCTGCAGACCATGCAATACGTGTCGAGGGACTCCCATTACAAGATTTGTTGGAACCCATTTTCGGGGCTAAAACGCTACATTTCTTTGAGGATAACGAAACATGTTCTCTTGCAGTTAGGACAGGCAAAGCACCATCGATGAAGCACTTAAATCGTACACATAAGGTTGACATAGCATGGTTACATGAACGACACGAAGACAAAGCATTTGTGTTACATGATTGCGATTCTGCCAGTATGAGAGCCGACATTTTCACTAAGCCGTTCACCGACAAAGTAAAGTGGTCACATGCCTGTACTCAGATTGCCCATGTCTACATTGACCCACAAGTTCACGACAAACGCAATGCTGCCGCCGCTGCACCTGTTGTCGATGCTCCCGCGTCAGAAACCAAACCGATAGCTAGCAACACCGCCACTATCGCTGCACCTGCCGCCAAGACACCAATAACAGAATATAGCAGCCACAGTGTTCAATACGACTACCGCGACAGCGTCAACAACACAGTCACCAGCACCCCGGCCATTAACGACCACCCTAAACGCCTAATCATAGAGTTTTGTTGTGGTGAGGACTCCTTACTAGCTCAAACCCATCTCTGTGTTGAAGCTTCTGGTTGCGTTGTTGAAAGAATAACAGTTGATAACGATGTTACTACTGACGCCGGGCTTGCACATGTTCTCAACATAATAAAGGAATGCCACGGTCCCTCCACCATGCTTTTCGCGTCCATGCCGTGTACAGGGGGTTCTTCCTGGGCCCACTTAAACCAACGCACCAGCAAAGGCAAGGCGAAGCTTAGGGTTCACCGCAGGCTGTTTAAGAAAATATTCAAAGCTTTCAAAATCTGTGCTTCAGCACTAGTCGCCAAACATGGCAATGTCACCAATGAATGGCCTTCTGGCTGTTCGTATTGGCGTTGGCCCGAGGTTACCGCAGCGTTCACCCGCTTAGGCATTTCTCATCAGGCCCGCATCCATGGTTGTGCTCTAGGGTTGGTTTCCACAGTTTACGAAAACAAGAAGATAAAGAAACCTTGGACTCTAGCCTCTACCCTCCCAGGTATCGTTGAATGTTTTGCCCACGCCCGATGCCCAGGCATCAGCCCAGAACACCAACACACGCCATGTGCAGGGAGAGATACTAAAGTTTCAGAGAGATATACTAAAGAAATGGTTAGATTAATGCATTTAACGTTCTTGTCACATGTTGTTGCTTGCAGCCATGATACAGCACCAGCATGCCCATGCATTAACTCTCGTACCGTTTCCTCCGAACAACTCAACAGAGCTCTATCTAACCTACATAGCATTGTTAGCTGTTGTGTTGTGCCAGTTTGCTGCAACCTTATGGCCGTACCTCGTGCGAGAGCCATCTCAGATATGGACATGCCAAAAGCCCCACAGCAAAACAATCGCTGGAAAAGGACTCCACTAGCCTCCCGGCTATCACCGGAGGATTGGCTATTCACAGCTGTTCCCATCGACGAGAATGAACCACTTGCTTCCATCCCTGGCTCGACCGCTTCCAGCAGTCATGCTACAGGTGAAGGTACCATCGCAGCTGGTCCAGCCTTTCCGTCTGGTGCGAGGGGCACTGGCACAGTTCAGACCATAGAGGCTTTCCTCGCAGCAGAGGACGTCGGTACCGACACAATGCACAGAGTGTCAGGCCGCACATTCCTCTCAGAAGAACCAGCAGCCACAATTGTCCCACAGCTCAACTTAGACAACGTGCCAAGACATGAGTCACTTCAGGCCTCACCGCCTTCCGACCGAGGAGGCAATATTGACGTTGATCTCGGTACTGAATCCGACTCCGATATGTCTATTAGCACCAATGTTGAAATGAATGCAGTGTCAGCTCCACTTCCTGCGCCTGAAACGCCCCTCGAAGACCATCCCATGCCTCCTCAGCGGAGTGAGGACGGCGAGGCTACAGCGCGCTCCGGTAGC
Organism: uncultured Actinomycetes bacterium; assembly: GCA_937902105.1. Lineage (GTDB taxonomy): Bacteria > Actinomycetota > Acidimicrobiia > Acidimicrobiales > Ilumatobacteraceae > Casp-actino8. The sequence goes on along the minus strand of CALGTP010000321.1, from coordinate 401 downwards.
ACAGACGCTGGCACTGGTGCAACTGCTTCCACCGGCAACACTGCCCTTTTCCGGGCAACATATAAGGTTATCGACAGAACTGCAGACTTCGTTGCTACCGGTGGCCACGGCTTTGAAGAACGCATCAAGAGGGAAGCAGACCCGGTTAAGTATGCATTCCTATTGCCTGGCCACCCTGACAGAGCGCTCTACGAGCAACGGCTCGCTGTCTACACGGCAGAAATGGCAATTCTACTTACCCCAACTACTATCCATAGGGCAACAGTGGTCAAGGCTAGGGCTGCTGCCGCAGCTTCCGCTCCTGCATCTACCACAGATGCTACTGGTAGCGGACCAGTCGGCGTTCCCACGCCAGTTGCCACTCCATGGGCACTTCGGCTCATCAATAAATTCGGCGAGTT